>CALFYH010000143.1 GCA_937952155.1 uncultured Saprospiraceae bacterium | reverse complement strand
GCTTATCCCTGAGTTTTGAGAGTCGTTGAGCATCTTGACTCATTTCTGCCTTGGCAATAGCTGCGGCTTTGCCAAAGCCTACGATACCTGGCACATTTAATGTACCTGAACGCATACCTCGCTCGTGTCCACCGCCATCCATCTGGGCAGTAACTTTAACTCTTGGGTTTTTTCTATTTACAAAAAGCGCACCGACTCCTTTGGGACCATACATCTTGTGTGAGGTAAATGCCATAAGATGTACACCGACTTCCTTAGGAAATACAGGAATCTTACCCACGGCTTGTGTTGCATCGCTCATAAACAAGACACCATGTTTTTTGCAAATATCGCCGATTTCTTTCATCTGCTGAATAACACCAGTCTCATTATTTGCCCACATAATAGAAATCAAGATGGTCTTATCTGTAATGGACGACTCCAATAAGTTCAAGTCAACCATCCCATCATTTTGTACATCGAGATAGGTAACTTCTCCGCCCATTTTCTCTACCTTCTTACAAGCATCCAAGACAGCTTTATGTTCTGTTTTGACAGTGATGATGTGGTTTCCCTTGGAAGCATACATTTCGAAAACACCTTTGATTGCTAAGTTGTCAGATTCAGTAGCACCTGAAGTAAAAATAATTTCCTTCGGATCTGCTCCTATCAAGTCAGCTATCTGCTCCCTAGCATAATCTACAGCTTCTTCTGCTTTCCAACCGAAAGGATGATTCCTACTCGCTGCATTACCGGGGATATCATAAAAGTAAGGCAGCATAGCTTCTACAACTCTCGGATCTGTGGGTGTAGTCGCATTATTATCTAAATATATCAATCTGTTTTCAGACATTGGTCTCTTAATTATATTTAATCTAAATACAAAAGTAGGCTATTTTGTTGCGAAATACAACCTTTAAGTTCTTAAACTTTTTTTATAAGACTATAACAAAAACTGATGGAAATAGTAATTTAGCTCTTTATTGATTGTCTGATTGCCGATTTGAATCTTTCACAGAAGTATCATGAACTTTAATTACTCTGACTTCTTCTATCTTGGTATCGGATTTAGACAGGACTTCAAATTTGTAATTTTCTAATAATATCTCATCACCAACATCGGGAATGCTACCATGAGTCATGACGATATATCCAGACAATGTGACATAATCTTCCTCTGGCAAGTCTAGATTTGAGTATTTGCTGTTTAGGTAAGTGAGTTCGAGTCTTCCAGAAAATATATATTCATTTTCAGATAGCATTTTTTCTGTAAAATCTTCGTCATCATGTTCATCTGCGATCTCGCCAAATATTTCTTCGAGAATATCTTCTAAGGTAATAATGCCTGCTGTTCCTCCGAATTCATCAACAACACATGCTATATTCGAACCATCTTTAATAAACCTATGCATCAAAGTCTGGACATTCATCACATCAGGAACGAAATCGATATCCATGATATTCCTTTTAATGGAAGTGATATTTTTAAACAATTGTTGATGATGAAAATATCCAATCACGTTTTCGACATCTCCATCTGCAACAATAAGACGAGAATGTTTTGAAGAAATAAATGCTTCCTTTACAGTCTGAAGGTCATCATTTTTGTCGATAAATACTATTTCATTGCGTGGGATCATACAATCTCTTACCCGCAATTGATTAAGGTTCAGTGCATTAGTGAGAATTTCTTTGTCTATTTCTTTTTCTTCATTTACATTGGACTGAATGTAATGCTCGAGATCCAGTTTTGTGATATTATTGTCCTCGGCAGTTTCAGTTTTTCCAAAAATTATTCTAATTACAAGGTTTGACGTCTTGGTAAGTAACCAGCTTGGTATGAGCAATAACCACTTTGAAAATTTCAAGGCAGGAGCCATTCTATAAATCAACTCATTAGCATATAATCTGAAAACGGTTTTGGGTAGAAATTCGCCAAAAACCAAAATCACTATAGTAAGAATAATCGTTGTGAGAAAGGTTATCGCGAAAGTACCTGCTGGAAATACCAGTTCAAGTAATGGTGTGATGATAGAGCTGAAAAGTATCGTGTAAATAACCAAAACTATGTTGTTTCCCACCAACATGGTACTAAGAAATGTCTTGGGATCATTGTACAAATCGGTGAGCATGTGACCTCTTTTCGATCCTTTGTTTTTAAGGACTTCTATACTCAACTTATTGGCAGAAAGGAAGGCGATTTCACTACCTGAAAAAAAAGCAGACAGTACCAATGTCAACAAAACCAGCAAAATCGTTATGATCATGAGTATAATTAAGCAACAAAATTAATCAAAATTTTGAAACGAAATCGGAAACATTTATTTTGCCTTGCACCTTCTTTACTATTTCAAAACGAGTAAACTCTTGATTGGCCTTAAATCCAAAGCCATACGTAGTATCTCCTTTTTCAGCTTGAGTAATACGGACAAGCTTGTCGGTATATACAATTCGCTCCTTTTGGTTAAAGATTAGCTCAGATGTTTCGAGTTTTTGGTTTTTTTCATCATAAACGACAACATTTCCTTTGGCAGTAATCTTTTGCGTACGTGCTTCACTTACCGCTGATTCTGCTTTTAGCCATCTATTTACGGTTTTATTATCTTTCATAAATTCGATAAGAATACCTTTGGGAAAAACATCTTTGCTATTGTTATGGTCCACATATCTTTCCATCACTGGTGCATTGACTACCAATTTTATTTGTGCAGAATCACTGTAAATAATCCTGATATTGCTGCCTCTCTCAACTTTTGAATCTAGGTTTTCTGCCAGCAATTCGTCGATATCTTCTACCTTATTGGTACAGGATCCAATAAACAAGCCTAAAATTAAAAATAAAATAATTCTTCCCATTATCTAAGCACTGTAACGTCTCCTGCGTGATTGGTCCTGCTACCGTCAAGCCATAATGCTACAATGCGCCATACATAGACGCCTGGAACTACATCTTGCCCTTTAAACTGACCATCCCAACCACTTAGTTGATTATTCCTTTCGAAACTGAGTCCATCTTTACCTTGGTATACCAGATTGCCCCAACGATCGTAAATTTCGAGCAACTCTATCTTGTCAATGCCTTTGGTAGCCCATACATTAAAGAAGTCATGGATTTTATCATCGTTAAGAGGTGTAAATATATTGGGTGCATGGATATTAAGATTCTTAATTACTCTGATTTCTACAACATCTGTAGCTGTACACCCATTGCTATCGATAACAGTTACGGTATATGTTGTATTGACATAAGGACCTGCACGATAAATTAAATCTATCGTATCAAGTCTAGGTAACGGTGGACTCCAAATGATTGTGTCACCAGTTTTTTTCGGTGTATATGTGATAACGATCAATGTATCATCACCAAGTTCTATCTCTATGTCTGGACCTGCATTTACAACAATCCGAGGTGGCTCATTGACGATTACTTCAATACTATCCACGCATCCTTTTATGTCTTGAACAGATATTTTATAACTTCCAGCCGCCAGATTGCCGAATTGTGGATTTGGTCTGAAGGCTTCATTACCGATGCTGTAAGAATACTCAGGTGCACCTTTGATGCCCTGTGCTAGAATGATACCTTCTGGAATATTATAACAACGCAAATCTTGGACAGCTGCTCCCAGATCAAGTGTACTCGTATCTTTGCAACAAGGATCTACATAGAAATCAATAATCTTGGTTACAGTACAACCTCGGCTACTTTCTACTGTCAATGCCGCTATTTTATTGCCAAATGACTGATAAACCACATCAAAAGGCCCTATTCCACTTTGCCTTTCGGGTACTGCTCTATCACCAAAATTCCAAGTGTAATTTACAATAGGGTCAGTTTCTGATGTAGATTTATTGGTAAAAATCACGGATTTATCACATTCAAAAGCTTTGTTAGCGTTTACTTCAAAATCTGGCTTGGGACCGAGGAAAGTACCTGTTCCACCGAATTCGATCGAAAAACCAAGCCCTGATCGGCTAAAATTATTGATTATCAACACATAAGACTTGCCAGACTCCATGGCTAGTGGCGCAACGAAGTTATTATTACCAGAAATACATCCGCCTGGCTCAGATACATCTGTTTCTCCTTCACGCAAACCAGTAGGACCATTACATCTGGCCCAATTTGATAATTCTAGATCATTTCCAAATGGATCTTGATTAGCACCTGCTCCTTCACATCGCAATATTTTTTTGGTCACGCAATCGTCCAAGCCATTTGGCAATTCATATAAAGCAAAATCTATATCATCTGTCTTTTGATTGGGAATATTATTATTGGGTGTAAGAGTGAATGTCAGGCTACCTGAAACATCACAAGTCCATTTGTACCATGCAGATGCAAACTCACCACCGATACATACGCCAGGATTCAATTCGTTTTCATCATTGCCATTTCCTTCAAGCTTTTTAACGATAAAAGGGGATTTATCGCACAGCACAACTGCCTTATTACAGTCACTTTCGGGTGATTTTACAGGGACAAAGTCATCAATACACAAGCTAAAAGTTCCTTCTCCGCCGATGCTAGATTCCACCATTATATAATAATTTTTACCAATGGTAAAGTCATCATATACCAACTCATCGATACCATCACTTTTGCCTGGTGAGCAAGAAAGATACTCTCCACATTTTTCGAAAAGAATAATCTTTGGTGACCTCATCGTGCCACCATTGCCCAATCCAAATACTCTGATTAGGGCTGCAGGTTCTCTTGGAACAAATGAAAACCAAACACCATTAGCCCATTTTAAAGATATACATGCATTTGTACCTTCATCAAAATCTTGATCACTTTTGGCGCCTACATTGGTAAATGCCCCATCTTCTGAACAATAATTGTCCACTAAAGGAAGAGGAAACGCATATTGACAATCATCATTCAATACTTGCGCAGATAATGTAGAAGTTAATATGGAAAAGATCAGTAAAAATTTGAGTTTACTGACGGACAGATGTGACTTCATCTTATGTATTTTATATTCGATAACGTTGCAACGTGCTTAAGTGTTTTGTTTTCGGACTGTATTTTGTAACTCTTGGCGTACAAAATTATACTTTTAACGTGGATTTAAGGCATTTGTCACTTGGTATTTTTGTTTTTCAAGGCGGAGATCGCTCCATATATGATTTCTGCACTTTTATTCCAACTAAAATATCGGTAACGTTCGTATCCTTTTTTGATCAAATCTTGCCTCAATGCATTATCACTTGTAATCGCTTTCATGGCATTTGCGATATCATTCTTGTTGGTCGGGCTTACCAACAAAGCTGCATCTCCTGCTACCTCGGGCATAGAGCTGACGTTCGATGTGATGACCGGCGTACCTGTTTTCATCGCTTCCAATAGTGGTATCCCAAATCCTTCAAACACAGATATATAGGTCATAGCTATTGCTCCGCTTATCAATTTATATTTTACAGCTTCAGATACCATGCCTGTATGAATTATAGCCGGCGAATCAAGAATCGATTGCCTAATTTCATCCGTATCCCAAGCAAGTCGGCCCGCTAATACGAGCTTATATTTATTATCTTGATTAAAAATATGGAATGCTTCGATCAGGTTGATAATATTTTTTCGAGGATGAATCGCACCTACATACAAAAAGTAAGGATGACCATCAATATCATCTGCCATAGGTTTGGGAATCAAAATATGACTCGTATCCATTGGCTCAGAAACGGCATTGTACGCAACAAGTACTTTATCTTCAGGTATGTCGAATCGGTCGATGATGTCATTTTTGACAAAGGTCGAAACAGTAATAACCTGACTTGCTTTCCGTAGATACTTCGGTACATAATACTTGTAATAACTTAATGACCGCTTATCTACATACTCAGGATAGTGCAGATATGCGAGATCGTGCATGACCATAACGGTCGGCACTGAAGTACGAAGACTCATATATCCATCACCAGAATAAAAGACATCGATTTTGTACCACCAAAGATAGATGGGCATCATAATCTCAAACCACCAATACCATAATATCGGATGCCTTGCATGCCATGGTACTTTCACAGATTTGACATTGGCAGGGAAACCAAAATCTACAGAAACTTTGCGATCAAAAAAAAGAATAAACTCGTCTTCAGGATGAGAAACAGCCATTTGGAGTGTAGTTTCGTAGATGTATCTGGACATACCTTCCATTTTAATGTCCAATAGCAATCTGGCATTAACTCCAATTCTCATCTGATCATTTTAAATGGCAAAAGTAGATTATTCGACATTGAATTCTTGAAAATCACTAAAATTATTAATTTTTTGATGTTCTAATGCAACGAAATGTAGCAATAAATCGTATTTTTAATAAAATCAGCTGCATTATGAGCATGGTAAATAAATTTTTGTGTGTATTCTGGATCTTCGTAATTTCTGCTTGTAGCAAATCATCAACAAGTTCAGACGACTACCTTATCTTTGGACATTTTCATGGATTTTGTCACGGCGAAAGATGTAATGAAACCTACCAAATAAAAGAAAATAAGGTATATGAAGACACTAAAGATATTTACAGAAGTTTAGATGATTTCAATTTTATGGCTTTGAGTACAGAAAAATATGATAGCATAAAGGAATTGTCAACAGCTGTACCAGCAGGATTGTGGAATGAAGAAAATGAAAGAGTATTCGGTTGCCCAGATTGTTATGATCAGGGTGGATATTTCATTCAGATAAGCAGGAATGGCGTTGTGAAGTCTTGGATATTTGACAAGAACTTGAAAGATGATCCTGCGTACATGCATGACTTCTTGACCTTGGTTAACGATAAGATTAATCTTTTGTCTCAATAAATAATCATGAAACCAATAATTGGTCTTTTTTTGGTGTTTATTTTGGGTTGCTGCAAAAGCGAAGGACACTGGGTATCTGCCACGCTCGAAGGCTATGATCTGCGGCTTTGTGCATGTTGTGGTGGCTGCCTTGTAAAGCCGAATGATGCGCCAGATAAAGTCTTTCAATGGTATCAAAAAGGAGAGACATTTGATATCACAAGCTTAGATACTTTCCCGATGAAAGTCATGATAAATTATAATCTAATCCAACAATCTTGTATTGCTTCTGATGGGGAAATCGAAATAAATGAATTGGTAAAAATAAAATAACACAATATGAAACATACACTTTTTAGCCTAGTTGTAGGATTATTGTTGCTTTCGTGCAATAAAAATGAAACTGTAGAATGTCCAACAGATTTAGCTTGTACTGAAGTCTTTGTAAGTATCGGCGTTACAATTAAAAATAAAAGTAACGAGTTTGTTAAATTATCGAAAACACTGACAGAAATAGAAGGAAAGGCAATAGAAGTTGGCCAAAACGATTTCGATCCTATCTACGGCACTTATACGATACTTAATGATGCTGCATTAAAATCCGTCAAAAAGTCAGGTAGTAAAGTCACATTTAAAGGGTTTGATGCCAACAACCAACTGGTCGTAAATGAGCAATATCAGATAGGCCACGATTGCTGTCATGTAATCAAGATCTCAGGTAAGGATGAGGTGATTGTGGATTGAGATGAGACCCTAATTTTAGGCCTTATTCAAAAATGCTTTCTAAATCAGTTTGTAGTTGACTAAAATTATCAGATTGATAAATGCCAAAAATATTTCCTTCTTTGTTTATTAGTACTTTAGTAGGCAAAACTTCAATATTGAATTGTGAAGATAAATTAGTCGCACCTTTCGAATTATCCAAAATATGTGTCCATATACCAATAGAATCTTTAGAAATAGCCTGCTTCAAACTTGACATTCCTTTGGGTTCACTTGAAGAAATACTTATAATTTCAAATCCCTTATGATGATACTGTTTATATAAAGACAAGAGTTTGGGATGAGACGCTCTACAAGGCTTGCACCACGAAGCCCAAAATTCAAGTAACACATATTTGCCTCTATAATCTGAAAGCCTTATGGTATCATCATTAATGTCAATCTTTGTAAAATCATGATTAATTGACTGCAACACTGACTCTTTCTTTTTAATTTGTTGATAAATGTACTTGCCGTAAATGCTATTTTTTACATTATCGGAAAACAAATTATACTTCTTAATTGCTTTCTCAACTGTGTAAGAACGTATTTGAAAACAAAAATCAAATGCACTTTCGAAGGAATCTGGATTTTCTTTTATATACGCAAATTGCATACTGTCTAGATAATTATTGTAATTGCTGATATAAAATTCACAATTCATAAAGTCATCCTTCAATCTTGAAAAATAAGTTGAATCTAAATTTAATGAATCGGTCAAAATAGAGTCTAAAACATTGTATCGGTCAAATAATGCTTTCCCTTGTTCAAGAAAAATCTTTTCTTCATAATTCCTCTTTCGTCTAGCATCAAGATTGGATTTTGAAGTTAATGAGTCTATTTCAATGATCACTTCACCATTTACAATTTTCTGATAACCTTTAATCATATTATAGCCTGGATCCACAAAAAACTTATTTGATTCTACATTATTGAAAGAAATTACCACATTGACTGTGTTTCCTATTTTTCCTGTAAAATGAAACTTGCCATTAATCAAATTGGATGTATCCAAATATACTGGTTTTGATGTTTCTAAGTCAAAAAAACCTAAAACAGCTACACAGTCTTTACTGTTATCCAAATATCCATCAACAGTAAATTCGCAACTTGTGTTATTCGAAGTACTTTGACCTGATAAGCCAAAGCAAAAAATTAAAAGTAATATGGGACTTAGTATTAATTTAATCATTTCAAAATATTTTAATCATTAATGTAATCAATTCAGCCACAAAAATCTCAGGCTAAATACATGAGCCAGTTAAAAAAATAAAGATAAAAGCATTTATTCTTTTCACCACCACACGAATTAAAAATATAAATATAATCATCTCTTAAATACGAAGTAGCAATATTTTGAACAAATTTACTTACATGTTAAACTCAAAGCCCATTTCAAGGTCATGTCAGCTTAGGCATACTTCTTACTTTGGAAAATACTTGTAAATATCTTTTCTGTTTAGTATTCTCACCAAAACTATAGTTTGATCGACAACGAATATCCCTATTCTATAATTTCTAACTCTAATCCTAAATGCATTGTCAAATCCACTAAGTTTTTTAAGGTTTTTAACCTTTTTTAATTCATCAATAATTTGCAATTCATCAATAATTTCCTTAACAAGTAAAACAATTTTTTGATTATTAACTTTTCTTAAATCCGATAAAAATGATGTTTTAAACTCTACTTTCATTTCCAGCCCATTGCAGCATATAATTCATTTATAGGTTTTGTTTTTTCGTCATTAATCTCTAGCATAGCAGCCAAAAGTCCTTGATCTTCTTTTTCAGTATCAGAAATATAAAATTTAACATTCATTTGATGGAGAATTGTTTGTAACTCTTCACTTTGTTTTTTATTTTTAGGCTTTACTATGATATCGTTCATGTGTTTATTAATTTTTTATTCTTTATACAAGTGATTATTCATTAAATATGTTTGCTCCTTATTCATTGTCTTAACTTTGAAATTCGGTGGATTATGATCATTGAAAAACATGTAAACTATAATTCCAAAAAATCAGCTTATCTCGGCATCAAGGATTGGTTTTAGAATACAAAGATAAAAAATATTTTCTATTCCAAACACAATTGATTTTTCATGTCTTCATAGGTCTAAACTACTCAAAATCTAGGTAATTCTGCAGCAATACTCAAACCTCTCATTTTTTTACATTTTACTACCGTCATCCACATCTCCACTATCATATCAGAAAAAATCATTATATTTGCTCCTTAATTATATTTTGATATGAGCGAAAACAATCCCGTTTTATACAACGAAGATAATATCAGAAGTCTCGATTGGCAGGAACACATTCGTCTCCGCCCAGGTATGTACATCGGTAAGCTCGGTGATGGATCCTCACAGGATGATGGTATTTATGTCCTTCTCAAGGAAGTAATCGACAACTCTATCGACGAATTTGTCATGGGTAATGGCAAAAATATTGATATCAAAATAGAAGGTGGTAAAGTATCTATCCGAGATTATGGTAGAGGGATTCCACTTGGCAAAGTGATCGATTGCGTCTCCAAAATCAATACTGGAGGTAAATACGATTCCAAAGCATTTAAAAAATCTGTAGGACTAAATGGTGTTGGTACCAAAGCGGTGAATGCGCTATCTAGCTACTTCAAAGTACAGTCATACAGAGATGGTGAGACCAAGATGGCCGAATTTGCAGAAGGTATCATAAAAATCGATGCCAAACTGACAAAAACTAATGAACCAAACGGTACATTGATAGAATTTGTAGCTGATGAAAATATCTTTAAACACTTTAGGTTCAGACCCGAATATGTAGAAAATCAGCTGTGGAACTATGCCTATCTCAATGCTGGTCTCAAACTCAACTATAATGGTAAAACCTTAGTTTCTAAAAACGGACTAAGAGACTTATTGGAAAGAAAAACAGATGTCGAAAATCTCCTATACCCGATCATCCACATCCAAGCTGAAGACATAGAAGTTGCACTTTCGCACAATACACAGTATGGGGAAGAGTATTATTCCTTTGTCAATGGTCAGAATACGACACAAGGTGGTACGCATCTTGGAGCATTTCGAGAAGCGATAGTCAAAACTTTTAGAGATTTTTACAAAAAAGAATTCGACTCACGTGATGTACAAACATCTGTCGTAGCGGCAATCAGTCTCAAAGTGGAAGAGCCAGTATTTGAGTCGCAGACCAAAACAAAGTTGGGATCCCAAAATATGGTGCCCGATGGTGTCACGATCAGGTCATTTGTCTTGGATTTTATGAAAACGCACTTAGGCAATTTTCTATATAAAAACAAAGAAGTAGCCGATGCCATTCTCAAAAAGATCCTACAGTCCGAAAGAGAGCGCAAAGAAATAGCGGATATCAAAAAAGTAGCCAATCAACGGGCTAAAAAAGCCAATATCCACAATAAAAAACTTAGGGATTGCCGAGCACATCTCACCGACAACAAAAAAGTAGAAGATGAAATCAGGCTCAGCAGTACGATATTCATCACGGAAGGAGACTCAGCGAGCGGATCCATTACCAAGGCGCGAAATGTACAGACGCAAGCCGTGTTTTCGCTACGTGGTAAGCCACTCAACTGCTATGGGATGACCAAAAAAGTAGTTTATCAAAACGAAGAGTTGA
This sequence comes from uncultured Saprospiraceae bacterium, assembly GCA_937952155.1. GTDB lineage: Bacteria > Bacteroidota > Bacteroidia > Chitinophagales > Saprospiraceae > OLB9. The sequence continues at coordinate 6,488 of CALFYH010000143.1, read as the reverse complement.
ACTTGCTCCAACATGCACTCGATATCGAAGATGGCATAGAAAATCTACGTTACAATCGGGTAGTCATCGCCACCGATGCCGATGTGGATGGTATGCACATTAGGTTATTATTGTTGACGTTTTTCCTACAGTTTTTCCCGGATCTGGTCAAGCATGGTCACTTGTACATCCTAGATACGCCGCTCTTCAGGGTGAGAGACAAACAAAAGACCTTCTATTGCTATAGCGAACAAGAAAAACAAGACGCTATCAAAAAATTGAGAGGAAAAGCTGAGATCACACGATTCAAGGGACTGGGAGAGATATCGCCCAATGAGTTTGAAGATTTTATAGGTGAAGATATCCGACTGGAACCGGTCATCCTAGGCGAAAAAACAAAGATCGAAGACTTACTTAGTTATTATATGGGCAAAAATACGCCAGAAAGACAGGTATTTATCATCGACAATCTGAAAATAGAACTGGATCAAGTCGCTCCTGATGAAGAGGAAGTCATGGATTTAGCAACAGCAGATGTAGAGGAAGTCTAAGATGGAAGACCCGACTATAAAACCAGACACCAGCATCTTGCTCGATATCGTCAGGATGCCGATGCCTTATGGCAAATATAAGGGTACACTTATAAAACATGTGCCAACGTACTATCTGGAATGGATGTCCACCCAGGGATTTCCCGCAGGGCGACTTGGTATGATCTTAAGTACCGCATTTATTATAAAGACACACGGACTGGAATATTTATTGAAAGATATCAGGTGAGAAGTGTACCATAAATAGAAAATTATCCAATTTTATTTTCTAGACGACAATTTCTGCATTTTATAATTATATATCAGGTAATTATATCCAAAAAAGATATATCTTGCCACTACATTTTGAACTAAATGATAAAGTCATGAAAATTTTAAGAATTGCCACCTTATTGATAATATCTATTTTGTTTTCATGCGAAAAAGAATTTACATCTCCAGGAAATGGTGGCTACGGATCACGCCTATTAAGGTTAGGGTTAGCAAATTGGTATGATCAAACGCCCAGAATTTTTAGTGGCACAAAGGGTATTATTATTGATGGCATTGTTCGTGGCGGTGGATTAAAATACGGTAAAGTCACGATGATAGATACGCTTACATTGATTGAATATTATCAAAAGTCAAGATCGAATAAGGATGGAGATCATTTCGCCTTTAAAGACACGGTTTTTATCCCGAATGTGACAGACACGCTATTTTGTAAAATTGTAATCGAAGGGAAAGATGATGATGAAGAAGAACAAGCCATCAGATATCTTAAAGTAGGAAAATAAAGGGTCAAAAAAAACACTTTAACCAATGTAAATTATGCTATTTCGTTAGTTCGCTTGCATTTGTAATGGAATATTTTCACCTTTGTGGAGCCTGAACCATAACCATCACAGATGAGCCACATGATACATAAAATAAATCCATGATATAGAAGTTCAACTTCAAATATTTTTTATAATTAATATTGTGTTTTGTAACCATTTAAAAATAAAACTATATATTTGCAAAGTAAACCACAAAAGAAGAAATACAAATAGGCAAAAGAGCACATTTGAGAGAAATACGAATACCATTTGATATAAATAAAAAAGAAAGTCCGTACGATACATTGTATTCATGTGGAAACGCTTACGCTGTATGTACAGACCTTCCAACCTTAACAGGGCTGCAAAGGTACGATTTTCTTTAATAAATATTGATAATGGTTAATTATATATGTGGCGCGAGTCCACATCGTTTTTATTTATTTTTTAACCATTTAATTCATATTATTATGAACACAAAATTTTATTCTTTAACAAAACGGGGGGGGCAAATAGTATTTTGCGTGACCCTAACATTATTCATGAGTGCCTTTAGTTATAGGGCGTCAGGGCAGTGGTATAGCATCACAAAAGACAATCTTTTCAGACAGTATTATTATGGGGTGGGCAACCATAATTTTCATGTCAAGACTAGAATTAACAGTCCGATTGACATTCCTGCTAATCCACCTATTATGAATACATCGGCTAGTATCTGTGGTGTTATAGACGGATTGATAAATTTAAATACTTCTACAACCGTAGCTAATAATTCATTGTACATCCGACCTACATCTCCCAACAATTATGCGGATTATATCAATGGAGTGACCAGTGCGGATAAGCTGGCCATTCAGAATCACATCTTAGCGATTACACCTTTTACAGATGGCTATCAAGTGCTTGCCGCAGATGTCAATAACTCAAATAGTGTAACGGCATCTGACGTAAACGAGATGCAAAAATTACTCTTAGGCCTTAGTTCGGGTTTTGCCAGAAATAGTTGGGAGTGGTTTCCATCTACAACAACATTACCTGGAATAGGATTTCTAACAGCACCTTGGAATTATACTCTCAAAGCAACATATCCCAATGTAGGTGGATTTGGTGAGTGGTATGTTACCAACAAAACTAGGCCATGGATTCAAGCCAATACACCATACTTTAAAACGGTGAAAATTGGTGATGTAAAGAGTCCGACTGGATCAGGATCCGATCACAATTCTTGGGTTTGCGCTGCACTTCCTTACTTCAATTCAGGACAGACAGAAGCTAGGAATACAAACGATGTATTTACTTCATGGGTAAAAAAAGGTGATATCGTAGAGACAGTTTTATATTTGGGTGGCGGAAATGATATTGCTGCATTGGAAATACCTATTTTTATTGATAATAATAAATTTGATATAGTGTCCATAGAAACACTAAATGGCTTTAAACCTGATTATCATTATAATGTTGAAAATAGTAGGTTGACTGTTTTGTACTTATATGATGGTTTATCTACTTTAAATATCAGCAATGAAGATATTTTAAGTATAAAATTACGAGTAAAAGAAAGTATGAATAAATTGTCTGACTATTTTAAGTGGGACCAAAGCAGAGATATACAATTACTCAATAAAGATATAGAATATACAGATGCTTTTGTGGAGCTAAGAATAGAAAATATAGTACCTTCTATTTTTTCTATGAAATCTATCGCAACACATGAAAATACTTATATCAAAGTAGAGTCAGACAAAGACTTAAGCAATTCGACAATTAGCTTATGCAATATGCAAGGACAAATATTGCATCAAAAGCAAGTTGATGTAAAAAGTGGTTATAGTGAATATACTTTCCCTCTTTTACCACAAAATGGAATGTACATAGCTACCCTGAAAAACGGTAACAAAGTCGTATCTGAAAAATTTATTGTATTAAATAACTAGATATAATTTGGTTTTGGGCAAGAGTTGTAAATCTTACAACTCTTGCTTTTAACTTTTACCTATCATTATATCCATCAAGTTAAGTTATATGTCAAATTACATCTACAAGACATTGCCAATTGCAATATTATTCACAATTTTACAACCCTATCTTGGCAAAGCTCAAACTATTTGGAGAAGTACAAATTTTACTTCGAATGGGTCTTGGGTATCCGAAATTTATAAATTTAATTTATCAAACTGCGTAAAAACTTCACATTGTACATTCTCAAATTTTACAGCTGGAGATTTAATCATACACCCTTCTAATAAAATGTTTGTAAGTGGTTCTAACATTTTAATCAGTCAATTTGAAATTAGAATAATTGATACTTGCAAATTACAGAAAGTAATAAATATTCCGAATTATGTCGCAGACTATAGTTTAGGTCAAGCAATTTATTCATTTTGTTCGGATAAGAATGGCCAAATTTATATAGCTCTTAGCGGAAAAAAAATATTTATAGATTAGATCCCAATAGTGAGACCTACTTTGATATAGGTATTCTACCAAATGGGATGGATGTATTTGACTTTACGTTTAGAAATGGAAAACTTTACGCATCAGGTATTACTGGTGCTACCTCCCATATAATGGAAATTGATCTTAATGACATAACTCAAAGCAAAGTTTTATTTTCTGATAATAATGGTGCATATTTTGGCCTTTTAATCACTGTGCCTAACATAAATGATTGTAAAGAAGCTGTTACATATATAGCCAGATGGGTAGATAACCTTATTGGACCAGAAATTGGTATTTTAGATTTTACCAATGGATCATTCACACAAATATGCCTTGATGATGGGGGAGGTATGGCATCTCCCTTAGAATTCCTCGCCTCCGACCCAGAGTGCGAGTTGCTCTTTGATCTCGACAGAGACAATAGCAGCGGTGTATATCCTTATGATTTTCGCAATGAAGGTATTGTTTGCCACACATCTAAGGCAACTTCCATCGTGGACAAAGATGTTTATCTCCACACTTCTGCAGATCTGGACAGTATCATTATCACCATGTCAGGTGATCTGGATGGTGCATCAGAAGCAATTGTTTTTAGCAATATTGTGCCCAATGCTACTTTGACTTTCACCAATGACAGATACCTACTCTCCCTCACAGGTGATCGGTCCGACGCTGCTTGGATGCAAGTGCTACAAGCCTTGGAGTATAGTAATACTAGTGCTACCCCATCAGCGGGCTTGCGCACCATTACATTTACCGCATACAATGCCATCAAAAGCAATCAAGCACAGACATTGATCCGTCTTGGTACACGCGCTTATGCTGGTAGAGACACTTCCATCGTCATCTGTACATCCATGCAGATAGATGGCTTTTCGCGGCGCATCGGCGGTCAGTCAGGCGGCTATTGGTCACCACCATTTGCTATGTCAGATAGTTATGATGCTGCCATAGATCTAGCAACTACCTATCGATATATTGTGGAAAGCAGCGATTGTGGTCCAGATACAGCCACTGTCCTGATCGATAGACTTCCGCTCCGTACCCTCAACTTAGGCCCCAACATCTCCCTTTGCCGAGCAGAAAGCCACTCCGTCTCTATACCGACCATCTCTGGAGACCAAGTGATATGGAGCGATGGCGATACCCAAGCCAATAGGATCTTCAGCACTCCAGGTACCTACATAGTGACTATCACTACCACAGAAGGATGTACCATAAGCGACTCCATCACCATCTCCCGATCTTACACCAAAATATCCAAATCTACGACTATAGACCTTTGTCAGGGAGAGACTTACGAATATGGTGGTCAAATATATCAAGCAGGCGAGACGATCATCGATAGCCTAGAAGCAACATCAGGCTGCGATACACTTTGGACCCTCGCACTACACGCTATCGCTGCACCTACTATCATCAAAGATACAACCACATGTGATAATGGACCCATCACTTTCCAAGGCAAAACTTACCAAATAGGGGATACTATCATAAGAACTAAAAATAGTGCGACTGGTTGTGATACCGTGATGTTCATAGTATATGGTAAGCATCAAAGCAGCATCAAAGGTGTATATGTGGTAGATACATTGGTTTGCAAGGGCTTGAAAAGTCAAGTTGTATTTGTAAGTAACAATTTCAAAGATTTGATATGGAGCAATGGCGACTTTTCAAAAGTGGCGCAATTTGTTGCTGGGCAGTACTCGGTACAAGCCATAGATTCTCTAGGTTGTTTACGGACCATACCATTTGAAATCAAATCCTACCCGAGTGTACAATACGAATTACAAAAGATGGATCCAATGTGCCTACAAGACAATGGGAGTATCACTATCATCAATAAAAACACAGATTTGTCATTCACAGCGCAAATCAATGGCATTGTGTCCGATAGGCTGGAAAACCTTCATGCTGGCAAGTATGATATCATCCTTACAGATACAAATGGATGTGAAACTCAAGACAGTCTCACACTCACCACTGTCAGCGACTTAGAGGTGACTATGCCGTCAGAAATAAGTGGCACCATTGGGCAAATCATCTCCATCGCCTACATTTCTTCAGGTGGCAAAATAGATACCATCACCTTCAACCCATCATCGGATATTACTTGGGCATCAGATAGCATATCGGTAGCCATCACTGGCGATCGAGTTTATAGCATTACCTTCATAGACGAGTATGGATGTACCATCAACAAAACGCTCAACATCGATGCTGAGATACCATCTTTTACCTTAGCATTACCCAATATCATATCATCACAAGCGACTGACCCACAAAACGCCTTGTTTTATCTAAAAGCCGAAGGAGTAACTTATGATTTATCCATCTACGACCGTTGGGGCAATCTGATCCACAATGCCCAAAAGATCAAAGGTGGTGACCCAACCCAAGCATGGCAGCCAAGCCGCTCAAAAGTAGGGCAAGGTGTTTATGTCTATCTCATTACCATCTATACTGATCAAGGTGTAATAAATAAGTATGGTACAGTAACGGTATTGTAAAAAATCTGTGAAATCTTAGTCTGAAAATACATTTGTTTTCTTTTATCAAATTATATTGACTACAAGATCACAGCGTCTAATGTGAAGGTTTGGTTCTAATTTTTATCTAGTTTAAAAATGATCATTTCCTGGCAAAAATAGATATTCTCAAAATAATTTTTCACCTTTGTGGAGCCTGAACCATAACCATCACAGATGAGCCACATGATACA
>CALFYH010000142.1 GCA_937952155.1 uncultured Saprospiraceae bacterium | reverse complement strand
CGCATCTCAGCAATTAACATATGCAATCTCACAGCATCTGGTGTGGTGTGCGTAGCTGGAATAATATCTTCAGCTATCCTATTTTCCACTGTGGAAATTAGTCCACATTTATAACCGAAAGCTGAAAAAAGCTGAAAAAGTAAGGTACTGACTGTTGTTTTACCATTAGTACCAGTCACTCCGACCAGTTTAAGTTGTTCGGATGCATTCCCAAAATAATTGTCCAATAATCCGCCAAGAAATGACCTTACATCTTTTGTTACAATATACGTGATTCCTTCTTGGATTTCGGCTGCTTCTTCGCAGATAATACAAACTGCGCCATTGTTTATAGCATTGTTGATGAATGCATGTCCATCAACTTTTGTGCCTCTTAAAGCAGCATACACAAATCCATCCTTTACACCTCTAGAATCTATCTCGATTCCAGAGATATTTCTGGTTGAATCTCCAATGATTTTTGTTTCAAAATCTACCGGCAATATGTCAAATAACTTCTTTATCATGAAACTGAATTTAATGGTCAGTTTAGATATAATATGATCGACTGTCCTTTCGCGCTTACGCCTGGATGCAGTGACTGTTTCACTACTTTTCCTGCGCCACTGATTTTCACCTTTAGACCTGCATTTTCCAGAAGAAAAACTGCATCTCTTGCACCCATTCCACTCACATCAGGCACGATGGCTTTCTTTATCTTTTTTTCTGCTATCATCATAGCATCGTCGGATGGATTGACAATGGCAAAACCATTATCAGATTTATCTTTATATTTAAGTTCAAGGAAATTAAAAATCTGCCCAAAATCTTTGCCATAACCAATAGCTTTGCCTGGTGTACTTGTCGTTGTATATATCGAATCGCTCAATGATTTCACTTGACGAGTCTTCATGGCATACACCTTTTCAGCTACATTTTTGAAGACCGGTCCAGCCGTAGCACCACCATAAAAAACACCAGCTTTTGGTTCGTAAATGACTACCATCATAGAGTACATTGGCTCTTCAGCCGGAAAATATCCACAAAAACTACCATTGTATTTGGCATATTCACTTTTGTTGGCATAATTGGTTTTAGCGGTTCCTGTTTTACCAGCTAGGGTAACATGCTCTGATTTTAAAGATTCACCTGTACCTTTGATAATTACTCCTTCCATCATCTTTCGAGCTTTCAAGATGTTTTCGGGTTTTGCGATTTGTGATCTCAATACTACAGGATCAAATTTCTTTCGGAGTTCGTCACCACGTTTGATCTCACTCACTAGATACGGCTTCATCATTTTCCCATCATTCGCTACTGCATTGTAAAAATTGAGCATTTGCAAAGGAGTCATCATCAATTCATAACCATGTGCCATCCAAGGAATCGTAGTGCCATACCATTTATCCTTATTTTTTACAGGATCTTTAATCTCTGGAATCGCCTCGCCACCCAAATCTATACCTGTTGTTTCATGCAGGCCAAACTGCTTCAATCGCTTAATCCACTGAATGCGGCCATCTCTTGAATTGTAGAGATCATTGGCAATACTAGCCACACCAACATTGGAGGAAATTTCAAAAGACTCGGCCATTGTAGCAAACTTTCGTCCATGCTTTTCAGAATCATACATGGTGCGATCCGAAAAGTTCATGACACCATAATTAAGATCAATAATGGTATCCACATTAGTCATACCATCTTCCATTGCTGCAAGCATAGTGGCGAGTTTCATGGTAGAACCCGGTTCACTAAGCCTTGCTACAGCTTGGTTGTACATCTCGAAGTAGGAGATCGGAAGAGCGTCGTGTAGGGAAAGAGTGTCTTCGCCTGTGTAGATCT
>CALFYH010000141.1 GCA_937952155.1 uncultured Saprospiraceae bacterium | reverse complement strand
GGTTAATACAACAGTAATGGTGGAATTAAGGGTAACTGACATTCATGGCAATAGCAACTCTTGTATGGTAGAAGTAGTAGTTCAAGACAAATTACCTCCATACATCACAAAATGTCCAGCTGATATTACATTAGATTGTCAAGCAGATTATGAAGACTTAAATGTCACTGGCCGACCAGATTATGTGGATAATTGTGAGGTCATAGGTGTGAAAAAACAAGATGATGTGCGAATCAATAATTGTGGCGTTGGTACGGTAACACGTACTTGGACTGTAGAAGACAAGCAGGGATATAAAAATTCTTGTGTACAAGTGATAACCTTGGTGGATTCTCATCCATTTTTACCATCAGAAATCACTTGGCCAAAAAATTATGAAACCAAAAAGTGTTATTCTGTCTTAGATCCAGGGTCATTGCCTGCTGGATTCGATAGGCCTACATATAGTGATGATAATTGTAGTCTTGTGGCTGCCCACTATAAAGATCAAGTATTCAAATTTGTAGATGGTGCTTGCGAAAAAGTCTTAAGAACATGGACTGTAATTGATTGGTGTACATATAATGATTTAAATCCTGTATACGGTCAAGGATGGTATGAGCATATTCAAATTATAAAATTATTGAACGATGTAGCACCAGACTTTGAGTTCGCTTGTGTGGATAGAACGGTTCCTGTATATGGTATTTGTGCTGGCGACGTTGACTTTACCATGTCAGCCATCGATGATTGTCCAGAAGACAATACCAATCTTAATTGGAAATACGAACTTTTCACTGAAACAGGTACAGTTCCAATCGCAGTTGCCAATACAGATCATTTTTTCAGAAACCTTGCGGTCGGCAAATATAAAGTGCGATGGACAGCTGAAGACAAATGTGGCAATAGAGCATTTTGTGATCATGATTTGAATGTTATTGAAGCTAAAAAACCGACACCTTATTGTATTTCTTCGCTGACCACGGCGGTAATGAACTCAAACGGTACTGTGGCAATTTGGGCACGTGATTACGATAAAGGATCGTCTGACAATTGTACAAGTACAGATCAACTTAAATTAACATTTTTTGGTGCAACTCCCGTTGATAGTTTATTGAATAAAGAACATTATTTCAAAGGGAAAGGCCAGTTAGCTACAGTATCTGAATATAATGCAGGTACAGCTCAAAAATGGTTGCCTTTGACAAAAACATCAGGTATATTATTTGATTGCTCAGACATTCCTAATGGAAAATCTCAAGAAGTTTCCTTGGATATGACGGTGACTGACTTAGCTGGAAATCAAGATTATTGTACCATTACGTTGGTATTGCAAGACAATGCGGATTTTTGCCCAGATGTAAATTCAGCGGTAGTTGCACTTAGAGGAAACTCTGTAAACAATGGTATTGGTGTCAAAGGTGTAACAGTTTCTCTAGAATGCAATAGACCAGAGCTAAATAAAACAATAGTCACTGATGCTAATGGTCAATATAGTTTTAATACATTGCCAGCAGGAAATTCTTATACGCTTAAAATGGCTGATAATAGTAATATCCTAAATGGTATTTCAACACTTGACCTAGTCCTAATTCAAAGACATATCTTAGGATTGGCGCCTTTGGATGATCCTAAAAAAGTTATAGCTGCCGATACTGACAATAATAGCAAGGTGACAGCGGCTGACTTGGTTGCATTGAGAAAAGTAATTTTGGGGATATCAACAGAATTTCCAAATGCACAGCAATCTTGGAGATTTGTAACAGCTTCACACGTATTTTTAAATTCATCAAACCCATTCCCTTTCACTGAGAAATATCAGTATAATGGCTTGATTGATAATAAAGTAAATCAAAATTTCCATGCTGTAAAAATAGGAGACGTAAATTCATCTGTTGTGATAAATGCCAACGAACCATCAACTGAAACCAGAGCTAATAAGTTATTCAATCTGGCTATTGATGCAGTAAATGCAGAGATTGGTGAAACAATAGAAATTCCAGTTTATGCTTCAGCTGACGAAAATATTACTGGGTATCAGTTCACAATGGAATTTGACCCACAAACGTATGAATTTGTTGATGTTGCTAGTGGAAAAATGCAAGTTACAGATGCCAATTTTGGCTTTATGCAAATTGAAAATGGCCTTATCACCACATCTTGGAATAACGAAGCTCCAGTATTTGTAGATACGCATACGCCACTTTTTACTTTGAAGCTTATTGCCAAAAAGCCTATTAATAATGCAAAAGCATTTGAAATCACATCAGAAATCACGTCAGCAATGGCTGTAGATGGTGATTATAATGCTTCAAGAATTGCTTTGGTCTTAAGGTCTAGTCAAGATGCGCGTTTCGAATTAATGCAAAACAATCCGAATCCATTTAATGAAACCACAAGTATTTTATTCATGCTACCGGAGCAAGCAGATGCTACAATTACCATCAGTGATATAACTGGTAAAATTGTGAAAACAGTAAATGGACATTTCCAAGCTGGGTTAAATTCTGTGTTGATTCAAAAAGCTGATCTTTCCTCTACTGGAGTCTTGATGTATCGTATCGACAGTGGTGTATATACACAAACCAAGAAGATGATCGTCCTAGAGTAAATGTTATTGTGTTTAGATTGAAATAGTTTTAGTCACTGCAAGCTTTCGTTTGCAGTGACTTTTTAATTTTTTAATAAAGAATTAAGATAAATTATCTCAATCTATCCATAGATCGAACCGTATTTTCGTCTTTATTAATATATCTAGCAGCGAGAATTGAAAATACTAAACTGACAATTGGCAAATAAATACCAAAACTATCTGAAATCTGATCTGCTTTGGAAGTAATGGTTCCTTCATTGAATATTAATAAAAAAGCAACCAAAGGAAGTAAGATAGAAATTACGGTAGTCAAATAGGTCATTTTCAGCTGTAAAGGCCGATTTTGATACAGAAAAATAGCACCTATACTTATTAAACCACCTAAAATACATAATACTTGAAGAATAGGACTATCTTGAATGTTATATATCAAGTCATTCAAAAGATTTGGAATCGGTGTGGAGCTTGTCGCAAAAGGAACTCCAAACAAGCTATAAAAAGAAATACCACTGATTAATAAAAAAATGGTCTGCAATCTTTGTATCATGGTGAAAGGATTTGATTATTTTTGTATTATTGTTATATAAATTGGGCGCAAGATAGTGAATTATAGTTTTTGGGAAAAATATTTTATAGCACAAGACACGGATATCACCATCATCGGATCGGGTATCGTAGGGCTAAGTACAGCAATTTCTATAAAGGAGAGCGCTCCACATTTGTCTGTAAAAATTTTGGAACGAGGCAGCGCTCCGTATGGTGCAAGTACTAAAAATGCTGGATTTTCATGTTTCGGGTCTGTATCAGAACTGCTCCAAGATATCGATATCATGGGCGAATCATCGTGTATGGAAGTCGTAAAAATGCGATGGAAAGGTCTTGAAATTTTGCGCAATAGAGTAGGGGACGAAGCACTTGAATACAAGCATGTTGGTGGTACTGAGTTGTTTAGGAAGTCAGACAATATTTTGCAACAAAAATGTTTTGATAACATTATTTACTGCAATGACCTGGTAGAAAAATATCTAGATATCACTTCTTGCTATAGCATCAAAACAAATGAAGGCTTGGATAGATTTGAAGGAAAGTGTATTTATAATCAATATGAAGGTACCATCAACCCGGTATCTATGATGAATGCCTTGAAAAAAAGATGTAATGATTTGAATATCAACATTATTTATGGTGTAGAAGTTGAAGATATTGATGTAGCGAAGAAAATTGTCAAAACAAAGCATGAAGTAATCATTCCTTACCAAAAATTGATCGTCTGCACCAATGGCTTTACAAAAAGTTTGTTTCCATCCTTGGAGGTAATACCTGCCAGAAATCAAGTCCTAATTACCAAACCTGTAAAGAATTTATCTCTACCATCTGCATATCATCTTGATGAAGGCTTTGTATATTTTCGGCAGTACCAAGACAGAATCTTGCTTGGTGGAGGAAGGAATCTCGATATTCAAGGTGAAACAACTACCGAATTTGGAAACACACCTGACATTCAAAATTATTTGCGAGAGATATTGGATGAAATTTATCCCAATGCATCGAATGATATCGACTATTGGTGGAGCGGTATCTTGGGTATTGGTCCATCCAAATTTCCTTTGATACAATGGATGAATAACGATGTACTTGTTGGAGTGAGATTGGGTGGTATGGGCGTAGCTATTGGTAGTTACTTGGGCGAATTACTTGCAAGTAAATTATTAGAAGGTTTTAGACTTGAAAGTTAAATATTAGTTATAATTTTTTTTTGGGTTACTTTTTTATTTACATTTGCGTCTTCAAATGAAAATTTATCATTATATGAAATTCAAAGTTTTAATCGCCTTAGGCGCTGTATGTTTGTACACAGCAACTTTTGCACAATCTAATAAATCAGCAAAAAAAATGGATCAACAGTTTTTAAGTAGTCAACCTGATGGCTTATACGCCAAATTTGAAACCAACAAAGGTGATATCTTTCTAGTATTGGAAGATAAAAAAACACCACTTACTGTAGCTAACTTTGTTGGCCTTGCAGAAGGAAAAATAAAAAATTCAGCAAAAGCTGAAGGTGTACCTTATTATGATGGTTTGAAATTCCACAGAGTCATTGCAGATTTTATGATTCAAGGTGGCTGCCCATTGGGTACAGGTACTGGTGATCCCGGTTATAAGTTCGCAGACGAATTTGACAGCACATTGAAGCATTCAGGTCCTGGTATTTTGAGTATGGCAAACTCTGGCCCTGCTACAAACGGATCACAGTTTTTTATTACGCACGTCGCTACTCCTTGGTTGGATGGTAAGCATACTGTATTTGGACACGTTGTTCAAGGTCAAGATATAGTCAATGCCATTAAACAAAATGATACCATCAAATCTTTGTCAATCCTTAGAAAAGGAAAAGACGCAGAGAAATTTGATGCAGTAGAAATATTTGCTGCTGAAAAAGCAAACGCTGCTAAGAAGCAAGCAGAAATCCAAGCTAAGATGGCCGCTGCTGCGGAAGCCATGAAAAAGCAGTTCACTAATGAAACGCCTAGCGGATTGAAATACATCGTTCTACAAGAAGGTACAGGCAAAAAACCTGCATCAGCAGCAAGTAAAGTTACCGTTCACTATACAGGATCATTCTTGGATGGTAAAGTTTTCGATAGTTCTGTTCAACGTGGACAACCTTTTGATACTGGTCTAAATCAAGTAATAAAAGGCTGGACTGAAGGTGTTCAACTTATGAAAGAAGGCGCAAGGTATAAGTTTTATATTCCTTATACCTTAGCTTATGGCGAACAAGGATATCCGGGAGCAATTCCACCTAAGAGTGACTTGATCTTTGAAGTTGAACTAATTAAAGTTTTAGACTAATAGTATATTACAAGAATACTTTTCATATTTCTAGCTGCCTGAAAAGGTGATTTATACGGCAAAAAAGTCCTTATTTAAAGGCTTGTCGCTTACAAAATCAGCTTTTTGGGCAGTTTTTTTTGACCTAACTATAAGATACTTTGGGATTAACTTAAATTATATTACACCTAAGCGCTTGCCTACTTTAGTAAATGCTTCTACAGCCTTCAGAATGTGTTCGGTTTCGTGCCCAGCACTGATTTGAACACGGATTCTAGCTTTTCCTTTTGGTACCACAGGGAAAAAGAAGCCTATCACATAAATACCTTCATTCAATAATTCTGAAGCAAATTTTTGGGCTAAAGGTGCATCGTACAACATTACAGGAGTGATCGGATGTGTACCTGGTATAATGTCAAAACCAGCTTTGGTCATTTCTGACCTGAAAAGTTTGGTGTTTTCTTCCAACTTATCTCTCAGTGCAGTACTTTGGCTTAGTAATTCCAAAACTTTTATTGATGCACCGACGATAGAAGGCGCTAATGTATTTGAAAATAGGTATGGACGAGATTTTTGGCGAAGCAACTCAATGATTTCTTTTTTTGCAGCGGTAAATCCTCCTGATGCACCACCTAATGCTTTTCCGAATGTACCCGTAACGATATCTACTCGACCGAAGGCACCTGAATGTTCTGCAGATCCTCGACCTGTCTTACCCACAAATCCTGTGGCATGACAATCATCTACCATTACCATAGCGCCATATTTATCCGCAAGGTCACAGACTTTGTCTATTTGGGCGATGATGCCATCCATAGAAAATACACCATCTGTAGCTATCAGAATGCGACGTACACCTTCATTTTTTACTTCTTGCAATTTGGCTTCAAGATCTGCCATATTGTTGTTTTCATAACGATATCTTTTAGCTTTACAAAGTCTTATACCATCAATGATGGAAGCATGGTTGAGCATGTCGGAAATGATGGCATCATCTTCATTGAGCAATGGTTCGAAAAGCCCACCATTGGCATCAAAAGCAGCCGCGTAAAGTATCGCATCTTCTTGACCTACAAAATGGGCAATTTTTTGCTCTAAAGTTTTGTGAATATCCTGAGTACCACAAATAAAACGGACCGATGACATACCAAATCCATGGCTATCTATGGCTTCCTTTCCCGCTTGAATGACCGCAGGATGTGATGACAATCCTAGATAATTATTAGCACAAAAATTCAATACATCCTTACCTGTAGTAGTGCTGATGACAGCGCTTTGTGGTGTAGTGATGATTCTTTCTGCCTTAAATAGACCAGCTTCTCTTAGGTCATTAAGTTCAGCACTTATACTATTTATAGTGGCTTGGCGATCAGTATGCATCTTTATATTCTTATTTTTCAATTAATAATTTACCTAAAAATCAAGATAAATGACTGAGCATGTCAATGGTCATTTTCTCCAAATCAAAATCGGGTTTCCATTTCCAATCAGCTCGGGCTTTACTGTCATCGATAGACTCAGTCCATGATGCGGCTATATCTTGTCTGAAATCAGGCTTGTAAGTGATTTCAAAATTTGGAATGTGTTTTTTGATTTCTTGGGCAATCTCAGCTGGACTAAAACTCATAGCCGCAAGATTGTACCCGTATCTGACTTGGATATCTTCTTTTGGTGCAGACATAAGGTCGATGGTGGCTTTGATAGCATCATCCATGTACATCATCGGCAATCGGGTATGCTCAGCTAGAAAACACTCATATTTTCCATTTTTTAATGCTTCATGATATATCTCCACTGCATAATCTGTAGTGCCACCTGCTGGTAGAGATTGCCAACCGATAATGCCAGGATACCTCAATGATCGTACATCCACTCCGTATCTTTGAAAATAGTAATTACACCAAAGTTCACCGGTGCTTTTGCTCATACCATAGACTGTTGTAGGAAGTAGTGGCACATCTTGTGGTGTATTGATTCTAGGAGTTGTATTTCCGAAAACAGCTATCGTACTTGGGAAAAATATTTTATCCATCTCTTTTTCTCTGGCTAATTCAAGAATTGCTAAGAGCCCGTTCAGATTGATATTCCAGGTTTTTATTGGATTCCATTCACCATTGGCCGAAAGTATAGCTGCCAAATGATATATTTGTGTGATTTTATGGTCTTCTACGATCTCCCGAAGTCGTTGATTATTAAGGATGTCTAAAAATTCGAAAGGCTCATGGGTTGCATCCAGTTTTGTGATATCTGTTGCCAATACAGCATCATTGCCATATACATTTCGAAGTGCTTCGGTTAAGACTCGACCTATCTGGCCATTGGCGCCTGTGACAAGGATTTTTGGAATACTCATTAGAAAACGATAATTTGGTTAGGAGCTCAAAAGTACAAGAAATTTTGCAAAAATTAATGTAAATTGTAGGTAAAAATCGTGTTTTATCATAATGATTTTGTTTATTACCTTTGCCCATTTTTATTAAAAATAAGAAATGTCCCTAGATTCATATGTGATTGTGTACAGTCTGGAAATGGTTGATGGCAAAGATATTGTCCTTCCATCTGCATATATTTGTTCGAAAGATGTACAAGGATTTCCGGCTTATATCCAAGCAGCTGCATTACCAACAAATACAGAAAGTTATGGAATTAAATATCTTGAAACAATCCATCAAAAGCTGATAGAAATTTGCCAAGAACTGCAATTAAAAGAAATAGAACAATCACTAAACAAAAATAGGAAAAAACCACTTAAAATCGATGCACTTTTTGCCGATGCCAAGACCCAAAAATTGATTCAAAATCAAATAAGCCGTAGGCTGAGTTCATTTCTCAATTTGGTTAAAGAAAGCAATAGCTATCTGTGCTGGAATTTGCAACGTAAAATCAAGGCAAATGATATTTTACTCCGATTTTTTCCTGATCTTGCATATCCAAAGTTGTTTTTTACCAAAACCCAAACTGGAATCAAATATGAATTAAAACTTCAAGTAGGCGAGGAAATGATCATACCTAATATGCATCAAATCATTACGATTACGGATCATCCTGGTATATTGATTATTGACAATAATATTGTGCAACTTAGTGAGTTAAATGCCGCGAAACTGAAGCCATTTCTTCAAAAGGAATCCATTTTTATTCCTGAGAAAATGGTGCAGAATTATTTTACACAATTCATTCTAGAAGTGATGGGGAAAGTAGATGTGGAAGCATCTGGCTTTGATATCATTAAAAATCAGACACTTACGAAAGCTGAACTTACTTTTGTTTTTGATTTGATAGAAAATAGATGGCATTTAGACATCAAATTTATATATGACAATTTTCACTTCATGGGTAGTGATGTGAATCGCAGAAAGACTAGTATCTCCTTTGATAATTTAAACCAAATCAAAGTGAATGAATGTTGGCGTGACAAAAATGAAGAAGAAAGATTGGTTAATGTCTTGCTAGCCCTTGGATTTGAAAAACATTTTAGTAATCGGATTTATTATGGCAAAACTATTTATGCTACTTTAGAAAGGACTTCAAATTATATTGACCAATTAAAAGTAGATTTTTTAATAAATTTTCCAGATATTGATGGCAAAATACTAAAATTTAGTCCATTAAACATTATAGAAAAATTTAATATAATTAATGACTGGTTTGACTTGCATGGAATAGTACTTGTTGGTGATGAAGAATATCCTATTGCTGCGTTATTTAACAATATCAGAAATGACAATCCATTTTTTAGACTTCGTGATGGCTCATATGTGCTTATACCTGCAGAGATAATGTCAAAATACCATCAGTTGGTTAGTTTTGGCATTGATTCAGAAGGTAGATGGAAATTAGCAAAAAAACATTTTCCAATATTGGAGAATATCAATGCTTTGCCTGAAAATTCTATACAGGTTGGCTCAAATTCAGATTCAATTTCTTTACCGAATGGATTAAAGGCCGACTTAAGACCTTATCAAGAACAAGGTGCTATGTGGCTTATAAGACATCGATTGGCTGGATTAGGTGCATGTCTTGCTGATGACATGGGACTCGGCAAAACTTTACAGACTATCGCTGCTTTGCTTCACGCCAAAGAACATCAAGTTATTGAAATGTCAAATAACAATAGTATCCAACTTGATCTTTTTGGAGAAATTCAGGTTACGGGTAGAAAATCACTTGCTGCTATGGTTGTATTGCCGGCATCTTTGGTTTTTAATTGGTATAGAGAATTACGAAAGTTTGCGCCTTCACTTCAAGTGGTACAATATATCGGTACAAATCGTAAGAAAGTCGAAAAGACGTTGCTTACTTTTGATGTGATATTGACTACCTACCAGACGGTCGTTAGTGATCTTGATTGGCTTAAGCAACAATATTTTCATTATATCATCTTGGATGAAAGTCAACAGATACGCAATAAGAATTCGAAGACTTTTCAGGCTGTCCACCAAATCAGGGCAGAACACAGGATCTCATTGAGCGGTACGCCGATCGAAAATTCTTTGGCTGATTTATGGGCACAAATGGAATTTATAAATCCTTCAGTGCTGGGTACTTACGCATTTTTTAAAGAGCATTTTCAAATACCAATAGAAAAGAATAGAGATGAAAAAGCCATTATCTCACTCAAGAACTTAGTAGATCCTTTTATTCTTCGTCGTACAAAAGAGCAAGTGGCACCTGATTTACCTGAGTTGGTTGAGACTATTCATTATTCTGAAATGTCAGATGCACAATCCAAATTTTATGAAAAAGAGAAATCAGCTGCAAGAAATTATCTAGCTGGATTGGATAGAAATGGCGGTCAATTTCGATTTCATGTATTGTCGAGCCTCATGAAATTGCGTCAAATAGCAAATCATCCAGCGATTGCCGATCAGGATTATACTTTAGATTCGGGTAAATTTGAAGACATCAAAGACCAAATCAATACTATCGTAAAATCTGGACATAAAGTACTCATTTTTTCATCGTTTATAACACATCTATCGTTATTTGAGACTTGGTTGCAGTCTGAATCAGTCCGATATTTAATGTTGACAGGCACGATGACTTCAGAACAAAGAGCCAAATCTGTTACGGATTTTCAGGAAGATCCATCTTTGCAGGTATTTTTGATTTCAATCAAAGCCGGTGGTACCGGACTCAATCTCACGGCAGCTGATTATGTTTTTATTCTTGATCCTTGGTGGAATCCTTTTGTAGAAATGCAAGCAGTAGCTCGTGCGCATCGTATTGGTAGGAAAAAGAGTGTTTTCGTGACGCGTTTTATTTCTAACAATACCATTGAAGAAAAAATCATGAGACTTCAAGAGAAAAAACTTACTTTATCTGATGATATTATTGAAATCAATGAAATGAAAGATTTTTCAGATAACGATTTGGAGAAATTATTGGAATAAAGCCTATTCTCACCATCAAATATTGGGCTACTGAGTGATTGTTCATTTGCAATATAAAAAATAACCAATAAAAGTTGTTTTGCAATTTAGTTTTGGTTGGATTTTAAAATAAATTACCTTTTGTAATGATAATCGTCATTTTTCATGAAGGTTTTGCTTTTGTTTTTTATTTTTGTGGGATAATCAAATGAAGCAACAAATGAATAATTCAGTATTTTCGGGCCAAAGCGACGCGTCTCATCACACAGACCTGCATGCATGGGTCAGCGAATTGGCATCCTATTTTCAAGCTGACAAGACTTATTGGTGTAATGGATCTGATGATGAGTACAATCAGTTTTGCCAATTATTGGTGGATAAAGGTACTTTTATTAAGCTAAATCCTGCCAAAAGACCTAATAGTTATGCATGTTTTAGCGATCCAAGTGATGTTGCGAGAGTAGAAGATAGAACGTTTATCTGTAGTAGGACAAAAGAAGATGCAGGACCAACCAATAATTGGATGGAACCAGCCAAAATGAAAGCACTTTTAAATGATCTTGCCAAAGGTTGTATGAAAGGTCGCACGATGTATGTGATTCCTTTTTGTATGGGACCAGTTGGTTCGCCTTATTCAAGATACGGAGTACAAGTAACTGATTCCGAATATGTAGTGGTCAATATGAAAATTATGACTCGAATGGGCAATCAAACCTTGCCATATGTAGAAAAAGGTGATTTTGTAAAATGTGTCCACACGCTCGGAGCACCATTGCAACCAGGACAAAAGGATGTAAAATGGCCATGCAACCAAGAGAAATATATCACACACTTTCCTGAAGACAGATTGGTTATTTCCTATGGATCAGGTTATGGTGGTAATGCATTGCTTGGTAAAAAATGTTTTGCACTTCGTATAGCATCCGTGATTGCAAATGAAGAAGGATGGCTAGCAGAACACATGCTCATCATGGGTGTAGAATCTCCTGAAAAGAAAAAGACCTATTTGGCAGCATCATTCCCAAGTGCTTGTGGAAAGACAAATTTTGCAATGCTCATCCCACCAAAAGCTATGGATGGATGGAAAATTACTACAGTAGGTGACGATATTGCTTGGATTCATAGAGATAAAAATGGTCAGTTGACAGCAATTAATCCTGAGAGTGGATATTTTGGTGTAGCTCCAGGGACCAATTTCGAGACGAACCCAAATGCGATGAACACCATTAAATCTGATACAATATTTACCAATGTGGCGATTACAGCCGACGGTGATGTATGGTGGGAAGGCATGACAAAGGAGGTACCAGACGGCCTAACTGATTGGCATGGATTGCCTTATGATAAGAATAGTGGTAAGCCAGCTGCGCATGCCAATAGCCGATTTACAGCGCCAGCTTATTCAAATCCTGCTGTGGACGAAAATTGGGATAGTCCAGCAGGAGTACCAATCAAAGCATTTGTATTTGGAGGTAGAAGAGCTACAGGTATTCCTTTGGTTTACCAATCATTTAATTGGAATTTCGGCGTATATACAGCGGCCACAATGGGAAGTGAAACCACTGCCGCAGCTTTTGGCGCACAAGGTGTAGTAAGACGTGATCCATTTGCCATGTTGCCATTTATGGGTTATAATATTGGCGATTATATCAATCATTGGCTACAGTTTGGAAGGAATTTGCCAGATGCACCTAGGATATTTAACGTCAATTGGTTTAGAAAAGATGAAAATGGTAAATTCCTTTGGCCTGGATTTGGAGACAATATGCGCGTGCTAAAGTGGATTGTAGGTAGGATAAATGGTAAGGCTTCAGCAGTGGAAAGTCCTATAGGTTGGGTACCAAGATACAAAGATATTGACTGGACTGGTTTGGAATTTTCACAAGAGCAGTTTGAGAAAATCATGACCATCGACCGTGAGGTTTGGAAAAAAGAATTGTTATCTCATGAAGAGTTATTCTCTACGTTTTACAACAAGTTACCAAAAGAATTTTTCTTTATCAGAGAGTTGTTGTTGTCTTCACTTTGGCGATCACCTGAGCAATGGGGCCAACAACCTGAAGAGTATTAAGCTTAGAAGTATATTTCTTGAAATTCAAATAAACAAATAGACTTGCAATAAATAAAAATGCCTCCGATTGGGAGGCATTTTTATTTATTCAAAATTTTAAACTTTTCGAATTAATTGAAAATTTCTGTACCAGCAAAATGGAAAGCTGATTCTATCGCTGCATTTTCATCACTGTCAGAACCATGTACTGCATTCTCGCCAATGTTTTTTGCAAATCTAGCGCGAATAGTTCCAGGCGCTGCTTCAGCTGGATTTGTTGCACCAATCAATTTTCTAAAATCTTCGACTGCATTATCTTTTTCCAAAATAGCTGCCACGATTGGACCTGAAGACATAAATTCTACCAACTCACCATAAAATGGTCTGGCACTATGTACTGCATAAAATTCACCAGCTTTCTCAGCTGAAAGTTTGGTGTATTTCATGGCAACGATCTTGAAGCCTGCCTCATTGATTTGTGCTAAAATCGCTCCGATATGACCACCAGCTACTGCATCTGGTTTTATCATGGTAAATGTTCGGTTTCCTGACATAATATATATTTTTAATAATGATTTTTATAAAACGCCACAAAAGTATAAAATCATATTTCATTAGAAGCGAATAAACAAAAAAAAATTTTGAAACTTCCTTTTTTTTGTGGACTTTTGCGCCCTGTATGTCAGAAGAAATCCAGCAACTCAAACAAATATTATCCTTTCCAAAGGAAATTACCATTGTGACACACCGCAATCCGGATGGTGATGCTATTGGTTCTTCAATGGGATTGGCTGCATATTTGCAAAAATTACATCACCAAGTTAAAGTTATTTTTCCAAGCGAGTACCCAACAAGCTACAGTTTTATAGCAGGTGTTCAGCGGGCGATCATCTTTGATTTGGATCCAAATGCTGCAAGACAAGCCATTGATAAGAGTGAAGTGATTTTCTGCCTTGATTTTAATGGATTGGATAGGGTAGATAAGTTGGGAGAAAGTATTCAGTTTTCCAAAGCAAAAAAAATACTTATCGACCATCATCTTGATCCAGAGCCATTTACGGATATTGAATTTTCTGATATATCGGCAAGTAGTACTTGTGAGTTAGTTTTTAAACTTATAGATGACCTAGGAGATAGACACAAAATAGACCCGATCATGGGTGAGTCCATTTTTACAGGGTTAATCACAGATACTGGT
The DNA here is from genome assembly GCA_937952155.1 of uncultured Saprospiraceae bacterium. Classification (GTDB taxonomy): domain Bacteria; phylum Bacteroidota; class Bacteroidia; order Chitinophagales; family Saprospiraceae; genus OLB9. Next base: position 177 of record CALFYH010000141.1, on the reverse strand, counting down.
TCCTTCCGATATGGAACAAGACCTTATACTTATGAGGTAGCTGCAGCTTTAAAGCAGGCTGGTGTAGATGATTATTTGTTGTCAGATAAAATTTATAATTCCCAAAAGGTAAAACATCTAAGGCTTCTCGGCCACTGCCTAGCTAATAGGATGGAAATCATGGAAGATTATGGTGTA
>CALFYH010000140.1 GCA_937952155.1 uncultured Saprospiraceae bacterium | reverse complement strand
CAAAGTATTTCTGTAACCACTTTTAGAAACATTGCAATAGCTGCCTTGAGAGTAGAAGAATTTTCTTGGACAGAAAACTTTATACACGAATATTCAAAGTTTGTCGATGAAAAGTATAGGGATAATGCTGTTCAATTTAGCTTGGCTCGTTTGGAATTTTATCGAAAAAACTATCATAAAGTTTTAACTCATTTGAATAGTGTGAATTATGAAGATATATGGTATAACCTTAATGCTAAGACAATTTATTTACATTCATATTATGAGCTTGACGAATTCGACGCCCTTGAGTCGTTATTACAATCCTTCAAAATGTATATCCGTAGGGAGAAATCACTATCCACCGATAGAAAAACTCATTATCTTCACCTTATTAAATTCACTTCTGCACTCATGAAAATCAACCATAGGGATCAGCAGAAGTTATTAAAATTAAAATCAGAAATTGAAACTACACAAGGTGTCGTATCTAAGCCGTGGCTTATAGAAAAAGTAGATCAATTGATAAAAAAATAACACATAGTTTTCTTTCATCTTCAAAAGTTACATTTCCAAAATTATTTAAAAGAAAATCTATTGAAATTTTAACATTCTTATCAATTTTACCTACTTTTATGCCTCACGACAAGTATTTGTCAAAATTTTATTTCTTTTTATAATTAAATCCAATTAAGATGAAGTTATTTTTTACATTTTGCTTATTTGCTTTTTGCCTAGGTTCAAATTTTGGGCAAACCACATTTTCCGATGATTTCGAAGCATATACTGACGGCGCTTACATCGCAGCTTCAAACCCTAAATGGTCAACATGGTCAAAAAAACCGGGTACAGAAGAAGATGCAAAAGTCACAAAAGAAAAAGCCAAAAGCGGTGCTCTTTCACTAAAGATTATTAATACAGTTCCTGCTGGTGGCGCTACGGATTTGATTCTACCTTTCGGCGCAAGATATGCTACCGGCAAATTTAATTACAAAATGAGTATGTTTATTCCTAAGGACAATAATGCATATTTCAACTTCCAAGGTAATGCAACTGTTGGTCAAACTTGGGCCTTGGATGCAAACTTTTTCGCAAATGGTGTAATGGTTTTGTCGAATAGTAGTGTAGCCAAACTAACTGCAGCTTATCCTGTAAACGAATGGTTCGAATTGGAATTCGATATCAATTTGTCTTATAATCTATGGAAAGTGAAAGTAAATGGAAATTGTATTGGAGCATTTGCCAATGGTACAAATAGTATAGCATCCATTGACTTATTCCCAATCAATGCTGCAACTTTATACTATGTAGATGATGTGAGCTTTTCTCATACTACACAAGTAACTAAAGTTGGACTTGACGGTGGATTATCAGAATTTAATTGGAATAACGGTAAATTATCTGGTACAACTGATAAACCAATATTGACATTTAGAAATTTTGGGGACACAACAGTAAATAGTATCGACCTTAATATTGAAATTGATGGAGGTAGTATGCCTGTTGCCGTTAATAATCTATCGCTTAAAAAAGGTCAGACGCTGAAACTTACATTGCCTGAAATTACGCTCAAAGATGGCCTGAATGTAGTAAGAGCAAATATTGTAAAGCTCAATGGACAAAGTACAGATGAGGAAATATGCAATAATTCTGCAAGTTTTTTAGTAAATGCGACAGCACCAGCTGAAAATAGAGCAGTTTTGGTCGAAGAAGGTACTGGTACTTGGTGTCAATGGTGCCCAAGAGGTGCAGTCTTTATGGACCTTTATGCCAAATACTATCCAAAAACATTTATTCCTATTGCTGTACATAATGGTGTAAATGATCCAATGAAAGTAGCTGAATATGATTCTTTCATGGATTTTCCGGGTTTTCCAAACTGTAAGATAAATAGAAATGATTTGCTGGATCCTTCCGCAAGTGAAGTACCTTTCCTTAGAGAAATCACAAAATCACCTGTTGCAAAAATCCTACCTGGAGCAAAATATAATGCAACTACTAAAACATTAGATGTTTCTGCTGTTGTAGAATTTTTGTCAGACATGAGTGGAGATTTTTATGCCACTTTAGTATTGACTGAAGATGACGTAAAAGGTACAACAGCAGGATATAATCAATCGAATGCCTATGCTGGTGGCTCAAATGGTGTCATGGGCGGATTTGAATTGCTAGCTAATCCTGTACCTGCCGCACAGATGGTTTACGATCACGTGGCAAGAGCCGTTTCAGGCCTTACTTCATCAGCTACCAATTCTTTCACTGGAACCTACAAATCTGGTGACAAGGTTACCCTCAATTTTACATTTACAGTAGGTGGTACATGGAAGACTGACAATATGCACATTATTCCGATATTACTTGGAGACTCTGGATACTTGAATGCAGCTACTGCTACCTTTACTGAAGCAATAGCTACTGGCTTTACGACTGGTACTCACAATACAGTATTGAGTGAGAACAGCGTAAGTATTTATCCTAATCCGGC
>CALFYH010000139.1 GCA_937952155.1 uncultured Saprospiraceae bacterium | reverse complement strand
TCTTTGACATAATTCCCAAAATAGGCAAAGGCTTACATACCGGAGAATGCAAGCCTTTGTGAAATTTCATAAGACAAACTTAATCTGTAACTTATAAAATGATTTTTTTACTCTTTAATATTTATTAACATCTAAATTAGAACGATTGTTTAGAAATTTTTATTGCCTAAAACAATAATTTTGCAGTAAAAATTTAACTCATCATTCGTGACCATGTTATTCTTATCAATACCAAAAATCCAATAAACAACAAAATGAATTGATAAAATGGCAAATAAGTAAATACAAAAATATTTGTCTTTTCGAGGATCCACATCATACTTATCATGACTGTAATGATGAAAAACAACGAACCTATCTTATCGAAGCCAGGTACATCATTTAGACTTACATTTCTTTTGACCAACCACAACGTAATGAGCATGCACAATATAGGCAGTATTTGTGTAAACAGGTTCATTTGCATGATAGGCTGTCGTTCGAAAAGGAATAAATAGGCATTTAGCGTAAGTGCAAAAATACCCGGAATACATGCTCCATAAACCAGCACAGTATATAAATATTTCCATGGTGACAGATGACCTTCATTTTTTCCAAATATTATGGATAAAAATGCCGTAAAAGGCAACGCAAAAAAATAGAATAATACGATATTGGGTTGCTTGGAAACAGTTTCAAAAAATTGTCCTAATGTCATTTTAATAATATTTTGTACTTAAAATAAATAAGTATCGGGTTTTCAGTTAATATGAAATGAGCGTCTCCGATCCAAAAACAGTATGCCAGTAAGTATCACAATTACACCGGCAGGACTTACCAACTCCTTAGCCCAAGCTTGTTTTGCTGATAGATGGATTACATTTGATGGCATTTTGATAGATTCGATAAATTCTATGTGGTTCTGAATGTAAAAGCCTCCCAGAGCTATAAAAATTCCAATCATGAAAACAAGGTAACCAATTTGCTTGTAATCAAGGAATTTCATTCCGAAGACATCCATTATTTTATACATAAACACCAAAGAGAAGCTAAATGCAATGGCAAAAATAAATGGGATTCCTAATGTAAAAAATAATCCAAGACTAAATGTCAATCCTAATGAAATTACAAACATCCAGCCGATATTTTCTATTTTTGGAAATGAGTTATAAAACTTTATTCTCAAGAAAAAGATCAATAATAAGCTTAAAGGCAAGCTGATCTGCGAAAGGAAACTCTGACTTTGATCTTTCAAAATGATGGCCCAAGCAAAAAAAGAAATTTCTATCAAAGTAAGAAAGGCGATAATCAGAATAATTAAAATGGCAGACAATCGGCTATGTTGTTTTGAATTTTCATTTTGTATGGTTGAATTTTTCATCTGTGGAAATATGAGATTCAATATCAAAATACAAATAAGAAAACACAAACCGAGGCCGATATATAAGTAATTTACCCATGGTAAGGTTTCATTTTCAGGAATAAAATAAGTTCCAAACGGCAACATTAATCCTAATGAAAGGTATGCAGCAATTTTATTTTTATCGCTATTCAATATCAATGGCTTCAATATAATACCTGCCAACAATCCTTGAAAAATTCCAAGCAAAACCAGGCTCCAATTATTGATCACTACCATTTGCAGCACCATTAATCCGGCATTTGCCATTGAGATAGTTATGAAAACTAATTTGGAAGAAGGGATTGTCTGCAAAAAAAACAAACCCAAACTACAGCACAATCCAGCCAAAGCCAAACCAACGACAGAATAATCTACCATCTTTGATGTCAATATCGTTGGAATAAAACATCCATACCACACAGCAAAAAGCGCAGCTAGTAAAATTACATTAATCTTTTCTGTTTTATAAAGTTGTGTCACTCTTGATATTCTATCTTTTCGTCCTTAAATGTAAATAAGAACAAGACCAAAATGATGATGGCAAAAATAGCTGGATAAATCCATATCGTCTGCCAATCATCGCCGTTGGATTCAACAATTTTACCAGCAACCCAAAATCCAATCAACATACCTACACCATAAGTTGCAAGCGTGATAAGCCCTTGAGCTGCACTTTTTACATTCGCTCCAGCCTTTGCATTTGTATATATCTGACCACTTACAAAGAAAAAATCATAGCAAATTCCATGCAGCGCTATGCCTAATATCAACATAAACGAAAGGCTTCCTGCATCTCCAAATGCAAAGAAAACATATCGAATCGCCCATGCTAACATACCTGCCATGATGGTCTTTTTGAAGCCATATTTTTTAAAAAAATAGGGTAGCAATAACATAAAGGCTACTTCTGACATTTGGCCGATGGTCATTTTACCTGTTGGGTTATCCATACCTACATTTACCAAGAAAGGATTTGCATTAGCATAATAAAATGCGAGTGGAATACAAATAAGAATCGACGATACAAAAAATATAAGAAAATTTCTGTCAGACAGCAATTTTAATGCATCAAATCCGAGGATTTCCTGCACACTGACTTTGACATTTTTGTCTATTCGCGGTGGTGTAGCAGGTAAGAAAAAGCTGAAGATACCTAAAATAGCTGAAGCGCCACCAGCCAATAGAAATGTATTTTTAAGTTGGCCTGAAGCGATCATTTCCTGAGCATCCCAAGCAAAAATATAGCTGATAGACAGCCCCGCTAATATCCAACCAATAGTACCCCAAACTCTGATATATGAAAACTCTTTGGCTGGATCTTTCATTTGATTGAAGGCTACGGAATTTACTAAAGCAAGTGTCGGCATATAAGCGATCATATAGCCAAGCACATATGGATAAAAAGTGCCAAAATCCGTAGTCTGAGCCATCAAATACATTAAACCTGCGCCTGCGAGATGTAATACACCAAGGATTTTTTCAGCATTAAAATACCTATCGGCTATCATCCCAATAATAAATGGTGCAATGATAGCGCCCCAACTTTGAGTACTAAAGGCTTGTCCAATCTGACTGCCTGTAGCTGACATATTATTACCAAGGAAAGTACCCAGTGTAACGAACCATGCTCCCCAGATAAAAAACTGAAGAAACATCATGAACGAAAGCTGAGTTTGGATTGATTTATTCATTTTGGAATTGGTTAAAAAGTTGATTGTTAAAAAATATTAAAAACAAAGATAGTTACAATTTTTAAACCCCAAACCTTATGTTATTTTTTATTGTGAAATATCTTCATCCAAAATAAACAATGAAAAAAAGCGGAATATTAATCTTTAAAAATGCAATTGTCCAAATAATAAATTGTAAAAATAGAAAAAACATAATCTCTTTGTTTGGTGTAACATTGGTTACATAGCGTTTAGCATTTAGGTTATATGTTTGTCGTCAAACAATAAAATCAAAATAAATGACCAACGTAAAAACAAAGATAGTCATCATTGGAGGTGGCACGGGAGGCATAATGGTTGCTTCCAGATTAATAAAACTAAAAACAAATACAGACATTACCATTGTAGAGCCAGCGGAAACACATTGGTATCAACCAGCATGGACTTTGGTAGGTGCAGGAGCATACAATATGCAAAAAACGGCAAAACCGATGTCAGAACTCATACCGAAAGGTGTCCATTGGGTGAAAGATAAAGCAACTGGTTTTAAGCCAGAAGAAAATAAAATTACCACAGCAAATAGTGGTGAAATCAGTTATGACTTTTTGGTTGTTTCTCCAGGGTTAGTAATGGATACTTCGTTGATAGAAGGACTTACCGAAGCTTTGGGTCACGATGTGGTTTGCTCAAATTATACCAACCCAGAGCATACTTGGGAAGTTTTGCAAAAATTTAAAGGAGGACATGCCATATTCACACAGCCCACAACTCCTATAAAATGTGGAGGTGCACCCCAAAAAATTGCCTATCTCGCAGCCGATTATTTTAGGATGCACAATATGGCAAACAGGACAAAAGTCACATTCGCAACGCCTGGAACGGTAATCTTTGGCGTCAAGCCGATTGCGGATAGTCTCATGAAAGTGATAGAGAGATATAATATAGATTTTAAGCCATTCTATTCTCCCATAAAAATAGATGGACCGAACAGAAAAATCACATTTAAGCACATTGGACCAAAAGAAAATCTATGTGTAGTAAACGATGATGGTAGTAGCGATGCCGTAGGTGCACCTGATGAAATAACGATGAGCTATGACATGTTGCACTTGGCACCACCGCAGACAGCGCCAAAATTTGTTAAAGAGTCTGGATTGGTTAATGCTGCAGGTTGGTTGGATGTAAATATTAATACGCTACAGCATGTAAAATACCCAAATATTTTTGGACTCGGTGATGTTGCTGCATTGCCTACAGCGAAAACTGGTGCTGCGATCAGAAAACAAGTTCCTGTTTTGATAGCCAATATCCTTCATCTTATTAAAAATAACACATTGGATAAGAAAATTTATGAAGGATACTCATCTTGTCCTTTGGTAACGGGCTATGGAAAAATGATTTTGGCTGAGTTTAATTACAAAAACGAATTTACACCTGATCCCAAGCTGAAGCAAATGCTTGTGTTCGATAGTACTAAGGAAGATTGGAGATTGTGGATGTTAAAAAAATACGGCCTTCCATATCTATATTGGAATAAGATGATGAAAGGAATAGAGGTATAATGTTTTTGTTGTTTGTGTAAGTCCTGATCACACATGGATGTACATCAGGACTTGCTTTTTTCTATAATTAATGTGTCAATTTTCAAAAAGAAAAGCCTGCCAAATTTGCATCTGGCAGGCTTTCTATTTTCTATTATAATGATATTAGAATTTCACATCAAATGTGTAACTGTCTTTATTATCGTTTGTAGTCACATCTACCTTCTTTACTGTAAGGAGATAGTATTTTGTATCTTTTTTAACAATAAAATTATCACCTACAGCAACTTTATCTGACACTTTACGAAGATTGTCAGTACTTGTTTTTGTAAAAGCGACACCATTTGCCCATAGAGATGCTACTTGATCTTTAAATTTAACATCGGCAAAATCGAAGTTTTCTGAAGCTCCATTTTGACCTTTTTTGATATATTGGATTTCTGCACCATTGAATCCTGAGATTTGTTGTTTCCAAGTAGGATCATTGACCAAGTTTACAATACCTTCATCTCTGATTTCAGATGTAGTATTATTAACTGTACCAGTACTTTGACCTGTATCCAAATCAAGTGCACCTTGACCTGTAGGACCTGATTGGTTAAGAAGAATTCCTTCAAGCATATTTACCTTCACACCAGAGACAACTACCATATTAGCACTTGCTGTTTGTCCAGCAGCATCTTTAAATATTATTTTGTATGTATAAGTGCCAGGAGTAGAAGGAGCTCTAAATACTATATCCTTTGAGAAAGCATCTTGGTCGGCTGCAGGTATTGGATAAGGATTTGTGGTAAATGGCGTCTGTAAATTGTCATAGAATATTCTACCCAAATCTGTAGCTGTTGTACCGTTTATCTGAACTTCAACAGATGACAATTTAGCCGATCCTTTGGTAACTTTGAATAAAAACACAAATAATGAATCATTAGGTCTATCAAAATTAAGTGTAGTTGTTGGAGATACAATTACAGGTGGATTACCCACAGTGGTAATGTTGATTGTTTTCGTGGTTGTATTTCCTTGATCGTCTGCTACCACAAACGAATACGCCTTTGAAGAGATGTCTGTATGAGCTGTGACAGTTACCTTTATATCAAATGCAGATGTATTTCCGCCAGTTAATACTATAGGATTTGCTGATCCAGTTGTGTGAGAAAATGACAATCTAGTAAGGTCGCTGATTTTTGTACCAGCCTCGTTTACTGTGATAGATTTCATGGCGTTATCGCCTTTTGTACCAACAAGATTCACAGTAAATGTTTCGCCTACGGCAACTGTAGCATCGGAAGTGATAACTCCTGTACCAGAAACTAGGTCAACTTTTGGAGCAACAACACTGCCAGTGCCTCCAGTATCGTCAGTGCTACATGAAGTAAAAATTATGCTTGACATTGCAATTGCAATAACAAACTTAAAAAAAGAAAATGGTTTCATACATTATTGATTTTGATTAATAAATAATAAAGTTTAGACGTTTATAACAATATTTGTCACCAAAGGGTTCGGAATATTATTTTGTATATTTTGTTAATGTGTTATTTAATTTGTGTAAATATAAAGGTTTTTTCTTATTGCCACTAATTTTTTAATTTGTTTTGCCCTTTAATGACAAGTTTCCAACCAGCACTTGTCAATGCCATGTCTATCATTTTCAGGTATTCAGCTTTTTGCTTCTCTGCTTCAGTGATCAGTGGTGTATTTTTTGCCTTATTAGCTATCAGATTTTTGGCTTTTTTCTGAATCGCATTGTATTCTTCTGGTGTAAATGAGCTGAAAGTACCTTCTGAAATGTCATAATAATCAATATCGTGGTCGATACTCAGAATTTCAGCTTGTGGCAATTCATTAAATGTCACAGTCTTACTCAAACTATCAACACTTATGTTTATTTTTTCGAAATCATATCCAACAGAGACTTTGGCATTGACTCTCAAGATGATTTTTTTGGAAAATAAATTGAAAAAATCATAATCATACGACTCTTTATAATTGTACAACTCAGAAAACTGGCCTTCTACACTGATAAGTTTGGTTACAGTCTTTATTTTTTCTAAAACAATGGTTGTGTTTTCTGCTTTTATTGCTTCAAAATAGTGATTTTTCATATAAAACCACATTCCAGCACTTATGGCTAATAAAAGTAAGCCGAAAACTACATATTGTTTAATCAGGGATCGTATCATAAAACTACAACGTTATATACTTGCATCTAGTTTATGGCGAAGTCCAGCATGTGATTTAAGCACAGCTTTCACAGAGCCGACAGATATTGGTGATTCTATTAACAATGGGATTCTATTGCGATCATCAGATACCCAAATTGTCATGTGGTCGCCTTTTTTGAAAACATTACCTTCTACTACATCTGGAACGATCCTGAGTGTCTTGAAATCTCCCAGATCTTTAATGTTTTTTACTTCCTTTCCATCAAATCCTATATTGATAGGAAAAACTTCTTTGTCAAAAAACATTTTAGTATTGATTTTGTCGCCTTTTTTCATCTC
>CALFYH010000138.1 GCA_937952155.1 uncultured Saprospiraceae bacterium | reverse complement strand
TGATTGATGATAATGGTGTGCGATGCAGGATTGGGATAGACTTTGATCTCAGGTATTGCTGGTATTGGACTGTCTATATCGCCTGTGGATGAGGTCGTGTCTATGGGTAAGATATTGCCATCTTCATCGATTTTTACTAGCCAAGGTGATCTCCCCAAAGATTCATATCCTACTATAAGGAAATTGTTGTCAGAAGTTAATTTAATATTATTAAAATCATTGCTTAATGACCAAACTTTTCTATAATAGTATGTCTTTTGCCATATTCTATCTCCTTTATCGTTAAATTTTATAACTTTTCCAGTAGTATAACTTGATGTGTCATTACCAATGTAGTCATTAGCCATTAGTAAAAATTCACCTTCTTTTTTTGTTTTGACGATTTTGGCAGAGTCCCAGATATAAGGTTTTCTTGGTTCGTTCCAGAAGTTGGACCATACGATTTTCTTATTTTCCACATCAAATCTGGTTACTGTCCAGCGGCTGTATAGATTATGATCAGAATAGTCAAAATAGGAATCGTACGAAACCAACATCACTTCCTTGTCATTGATTGGGTATATGTCCCTAATATCATGGATAGAACTGATGCTAGGTGTCTGATATTGCCAGATTAGATTTCCATCAAAATCGTAATAATATAATAATAATTTTCCTGTTGCAATACTTTCTCCCGGAACATAACCAAATATTAAAAGCCCATTATTGAAATTAATCATTCTATTCAAACCAATTTTTGATGGCAAACCTGAATTTAAATAAAAGGTATCTACAGTAAAAGAAAGGCAATTTACTTTAACAACAATTGGATGCGCTTCGAATGTTGGAGTGTTATAGACACCCGAATAATATTTTAATAGTATATAAAAAATTTTAGAATCTAATAAAAAATCATATAAGTACATTGATTCTAATGAACTTGCAGATTGAGGTGGCGAAAACGAGTAGAGTTTTTTTGTCTCTAAAGTTGTTATATCGGATTGAAATATAGTAGCTTTTGGTGGTAATGTATTTGAGTTCTGTATAATATATATGTTACTATCACCAATATATGCAAATCTATTCTTATAAATTCCATATTCAACTCCTTTTTCATAATAGTTAAACTGGGCTAGTGTTGATGCATTTACTTTATTTATTTTACTTATAGAAAACCCTTGTTCGGTACTATCAAATGATGCAATTGATGGTCCCCAAACACAATATGAAGAATCAAATTCAAAAACTTGAAAACCCAAGAATCTATCCGCTTTTTTCTCTATTAGTAAATTCCATGATTTATCTTGAGCATGTAATGTAGGAATGAAGGCAATCAACGAAGCAAAAATAAGAAATAAACAAAGATGTTTCATTGGTGTACATTGGAAAGTTAAAAATACGAAGATACGGATGTTTTATTTAAAAAATTTCACCCATCACTTCACGACCACTATCTGTTTCGTCCCGATGACCATATCGCCTTGTCGCATCTGCAATACATACGTACCTGATACTACATCAATGATATCCCATACTACATGGTGATGTGCGTCTGGTAATGGCATCGACTTTATGGTGCGACCATGGATGTCCGTGAGTAGATAGGTCATGTCTGTGATCTCGCCTTGATTGATGATAATGGTGTGCGATGCAGGATTGGGATAGACTTTGATCTCAGGTATTGCTGGTATTGGACTGTCTATATCGCCTGTGGATGAGGTCGTGTCTATGGGTAAGATATTGCCATCTTCATCGATTTTTACTAGCCAAGGAGCACTAATTAAACTTTCCCTTCCACAAATCATGTAATTACCATCAGAAGTTCTTATCATATTTCTGAATTCATTCTGTACAGCCCGCATGGCTGTATGGACATAAGTCTTTTTCCATTTAATACTTCCATCATCAGTAAAACAAATTATTTTGCCCAAGGTGTGAAGTGTAGTATCTGATTTATCGATATCATTCGCCATCAAAAGATATTCATTAGCAATTTTCCCTTTTAAAATCTTCGACTCATAGTTTAAATATTCTTTTCTAGGTTCATCCCACCACTTGTACCATATTGTTTTTTGAGTTTCTGTATTATACTTCATGACAGAAAAGCGGCTCGTTACAGTCCTCAATACGTAGTCATATATCGGGTCATTTGCGGTTACCAATATTTCCTTATTATTGAGAGAAAGTATGTGATTTACATAGCTATTATAAACAATTCCAGGACTTTTTTGCTCCCAGATGACATTTCCATCCAAGTCCATAAATGTGATTACATTGCCATAAGTCAAAAATTCAGTTCTATTATATTCACTAAAGACAATAATACCATTGTTGTGAAAAGCCATTCGCTTTTGAATTATGGATTCTGACTTGTCCTTCCATCTAATAAATTTATACTCTAGCGTATTTTTATTGACTTTAATTATCATAGGTTCATTTTTATCTTTGGTTTGTATACCACAGAGTATATAGTAGCAATCATTATGTAAAATAAAGTCGCTTAAAAAAATAAAATTTGGATCTATCTCCGGTGATGGAATTGTTAGAATTTTCTCATAATTTTTTTTATTAATATCCAAAACTAATATATGTAAACCTGCTTCTGAATTCCCTTTGGTCAATGGAATTATTATTCTTGAAGAGTCTATGGCTAAATTTCGTATCCTAGTCATATCTAGATCGGTATTAAATTCACCATAATAGTTTGTAAATACGCTTTTTCCAGTCTTCTTATCTACAAATGAAACGGCAACACCTTGCTCATAAGTAGGAACAGTATCTACTGCTGTACCTACTATGCAATAAAACGAATCCAATTCAGCTACAAAATTTCCTAAAAAAGTATGATACCCTTCATCGATAAGTAAATTCCAATTTGCATTCTGCGCTGATGTCTTATCAAACCAACAAATGAAAATGATAACAAGGCATTTATATTTTTTCATTTTTTTTTATTTTATAAATGGAACTCCAGCAGGCACTGGAGCTCCATTTTAACGATGATAAGATGTTATTTTATCTTGATGAATTTTTTAACAAAAATAACTTGGTTTTGATTCATAACCTGCAAAGTATAGATACCTGATGTTAAAGAACTAATATCCAAATTATTAACTTCTTTATTTAAATTTGATATTGAAACCACTTTGCCTTCACTATTTAAAACATTGCCTATAATATTGTTAGTATTGGCAATATTACCTTTTATATAGACATTAAGTACATCATTGGCTGGATTGGGATACACGTCGATGTCCATATTTACCAATTCGTCTGTTGATGTAGGATTCGCAAAGATCAACGGCTCGTACTGCCATCTATCTTTTAGCTTGACTGGTTCATTCGTAATATTATTCTACATATATAAGTATATTCAAAGTATTTTTAAAATTAAAATTATTCTTCATCACTACTATCTGCTTCATCCAGTAATTTTTGCATTATTGTTTGCCATTATAAAGCACAATGGTTAAGCCATAAAGGAAAAATCTCTCATTTTGCGGAGACTGCGCTATATAAGAATTGTCTAATTGGACATTCAGCTCCTGATCAAAATCGCTGACATCGAGATTTTTTATCGGAATCTGGACATATGGTTTGAATGCGATCCCGACTTTATCACCAGGAAATTGGAAAATCAAATAAATTTTTGAAGCAAGACCTGACTCATCCGTGACCAATCGTTTCTTTTTTGTAGTACCAGCTATATCGGTTTTGATTCTGACAGTTCTGTATCCAAATGCTGCACCATAACCAAAATGCCCAAAATAGTTTTCTATACCCAAAGAATATTCCGTAAGGCTTGTAAACCATTTGTCCTGAAAATTTACCTTATCATTGGTCACACCAAAGACATCACTTTTGTCACTCATATTGTGCCATGATAATTCAAATCCTACCCTATTGAGCCTATATCGCAGGCCGATTTCTAAGCCGTGTAATGACCTGACTTCGTCGAGTCCATCATCTAGTTTTCCTTCTGGATTGACTTGTGTAAATTTTTGGTTGAAATTAGAAACTATATTATTCAATACCGGAGCTTTGGTAAATCCACCTGTATATCCCACTTTTATATTTAACTGAGCGGAAGCTGTGATCGTAACAAGAAATGCTACTAAAAAACTTAAAAAGCTACCGATTTTGCAACCTTGCATTTTTGAAAATTTTGATAAAAAGATAAAAGAAATACAAAAATAGATGAAATTTGCGAATCTTTACAATTCATGCAATCTTTAATACTTGTTTATGTCTAAAAGGAAATCAAACTTAGCGCCAACTAACACCCAAAAAGGAATAGCTCAAAATAAAATAGAAGCTTCACCATTTACTGAAGGGATTTTTTATAGTACACCATTTTTTAAAAATTACTGGGTAGCATCCATTATTATTCTGGTATTGAGCTTTTCGCTTTACCACGCTTGCCTTCCTTTTGGCTATGTACTTGATGATCAGATGGTTATTACTGGCAATAGCTTTACCAAAAAAGGATTCAGTGGTATATGGGATATTATGACGACGGAGAGTTTTGAAGGATATTTCGGTGAACGAAAAGAATTGGTACAAGGCAATAGATACAGGCCGCTTTCTATCGTAACTTTTGCTATCGAACATGGTATTGTAGGCGATATGAATCCTTGGCTGAGCCACTTTATCAATATCATCTTATATGGTATCACTGGAATTTTGTTGATGATGGTATTGACAATGATGTTTAGAAATTATAAAACCAGTGCTTGGTGGATGTCAATTCCCTTCGTGGCGGCGATCATTTTTGTAGCGCATCCGATACATACTGAAGCTGTGGCCAATATCAAAGGTAGAGATGAAATAATGTCAATGCTATTTTCGCTTGCAGCCTTGTATGGTGGATTGCGATACAGTGACGCTGGAGAAAAAAAATGGCTCATTGTCAGTTTGATTTCGTATTTCCTAGGATTATTGTCAAAAGAAAATGCCATTACCTATTTGGCAGTTATTCCATTGACTATGTATTTCTTTGGCCATGATAACTGGAAAAAAATGCGCACACTCACATTCTGGCTGCTTATAACCACGGTCTTGTACCTCATACTGCGCTTCAATACTGCTGGTGTACCTAAATTTGGGCAGCCTATCAATGACCTGATGAACAACCCATTTTTGGGTATGAATCCTGCCGAAAAATTTGGATCCATCATGTACACACTGGGCAAATATATAGCGCTTATGTTTTGGCCACATCCATTGTCACACGATTATTATCCATATGCGATACCGAAATCTTCGATTTTTACTTTGATTCCTTTGGCTTCACTACTTGTATATGGGTTTTTGATTTATACTGGTTTTAAGGGTTTGGTAAAAAAATCGGTTTATTCTTATTCTATCCTATATTATCTCTTGACGTTGACGATTGTATCCAATATAGTGATCAATTTGGGAACTTTCATGAATGAGCGATTTATATTTATGGCATCAGCTGGTTTCTGTATTGCGGCAGCATATTTCCTTGTAGAACATTTGCCAAAACTGCATGAAAAAGGAAAGTTAGCTGGAATGATTCTCTTCTTTGCAGCAATAATTGGTTTAGGTGCCAAGACGTATGTAAGAGTACCCGTATGGGAAAATTCGCTTACACTCAATGAAGCAGCCGTAGCAATTTCGTCCAATAGTGCTCGTGCAAATTCCTTTATGTCCACGGCTTTATTCGAAAAGTATAAAGAAACCATCGATCCAAGAGCCTACAAAAATCTAGATGCTCAGCAAAAAGATCTTTTGGATAGAACCCAAATGTATGCACAAAAAGCAGTAGATATCGTCCCTGATTATCAAAATGCAAATCTCATGCTCATCGGTGTAGCGAGTGAGCGATACAAGGCCGAACGCAACATAACGGAATACTGCCAAATGATGAAACCGATTATTGTCAGACGACCAGATGTAGCGTTTATCAAGGAATTTAGCGAATATCTCAAAGGACGTGGTCACAACGACCAATTATTTCCATTCTACCTATCAGTGGGCCAAGAATTGCTAAAACAAACAGACAAGCGTCGAGATTGGGCTGTCCAATACCTCAATTATGCCTACGAATTGCAACCAGCCTCTAAAGCGGTAAATGAAGCCTTAGGTACGGCATATGAGCTGATGGGCAATCAGGCCAATGCGCAAAGATTCAAAAATGCAGCCCAGTTATTACAATAGATGGAAGATAAACTACAAAAATTTATAGCGCTGACCAAAGTCCCCAAGGTAGGACCGGTAATTGCAAAAAATCTAATTTCGTATTGCGGAAGCATAGATGCCGTCTTTACCGAAAAGAAACAGCACTTATTAAAAATACCTGGGATAGGACAAGTTTTTGCCGAGAATTTTGATCCTTCATCTACTTTATCAGAAGCCGAAGCAGAATTGGAATTTATTCGCAAAAATGACATTCAGGTGCTTACCTACTTGGATAAAGCATATCCGGCAAGGCTCAACAATTTTGAATCCAGTCCGATAGTCCTTTATGCTAAAGGCAATGCTGATCTTAATCATTATCGCACAGTAGCAGTTGTAGGTACACGGAAGCCATCAGCTTATGGTGTCACTATGTGCGAAAGAATCATCGAAGGTCTCAAGCCGTACAATGTATTATTGGTCAGTGGTTTAGCCTTTGGAGTAGATGCAACGGCCCATCGCAAATGTGTAGAAGTTGATATCCCTACGATCGGCGTTCTAGGCCATGGACTCGATCGTATTTATCCTTCTGAACACAAGTCTTTGGTCAAAAAAATGGTAGAAAAAGGTGGGATTCTCACTGAATTTACATCTGGTACTTTGCCCGATAAAGAAAATTTCCCTATGCGCAATAGGATCATTGCTTCCATAAGCGATGTAGTCATCGTAGTCGAATCCAAGCGCAAAGGCGGCTCGATCATTACAGCTGATTTTGCTAATGAATACAATAAAGACGTATTTGCGGTACCGGGACCAGTCACCGAAGAAATATCCGAAGGTTGCAACAAACTCATCAAACAAAACAAAGCGCACCTACTGGAATCTGCCGAGGATATTGCCTATATCATGCGGTGGGAAGAAATAGACGCTGGAAAAATCATACAGAAGCAGCTTTTTGTAGAAGATCGG
>CALFYH010000137.1 GCA_937952155.1 uncultured Saprospiraceae bacterium | reverse complement strand
GATATGCGTGGTTTGCAAGCTGGTATGTATGTGTGGAAGGTAGTGGATGGAACGCTGGTAGTTAGAGAAGGTAAGGTAGTGAAGATATAATCATACATCTTTCTGTTTGTTAAAGTCTATTGACTTTGACGGAAGCTATCTGCCGGTCTGTGATTGATGATTTTGGAGTAGTTCCAATAATAATAAAATTTGAAGAATTTAGATTCTTGTCCAACAAAAGCAATCCAAGAAACCAAATTCGTCAAATAAATAAATTTCAATCTGTCCTGAGAAAACTAAGCCCAAATTTATTAGGACAGCGCCTTTCTTACCAACTATCGGGTCAAGTCAAACTAATTTGTCAAGCTCCATTTTACACCATTTGCATTATCTTTGCCAATTTTATGGTGACACCTTATTCCAACTTTACGGTCAGAGACTCAGAACTTACCTTGCTTCCCGAAAAAGCAATTTGGATTAAATCTCATAGTATTTTGATAATGGCTGATGTCCACCTAGGTAAAGTAGCGCATTTTAGGTCTGAAGGCATCGGTTTACCCAATCAAGCAGAAACACATTCGCAAAATACATTATCGTTGGTTTTGGACAAATATCTACCAAAAGAAGTTGTTTTTTTAGGCGATCTTTTTCATTCCAAGATCAATAACTCATTCGACATTCTTAAGAACTTATTATTACGATATCAAGAGACTAAATTTACTTTGATTAGGGGCAATCACGATATTTATTCTGAAAATCATTATCATGATTTGGGTATTACCGTTGTAGCAGAACAATTTATAGACAAACTTTGGCTTACACATGAGCCGCAAGAACATAAGGATTCTAACTTTTTTAATCTTGCTGGACACGTTCATCCAGGTATCAGAATATCCGGTTTAGCAAAGCAAAGTGTCACATTGTCGTGTTTTGTTTTTTATGAAAATCAAGGCATCTTACCCGCATTCGGATATTTTACAGGTAAATCTTTAATTAAGGCTGATAAAAATTCCACTATCTTTGCCCTTACAGGAGACAAAGTCATCCATATTCCTTCATGATCAAAATCCTTCACACAGCTGATTGGCATCTTGGCAAAATGCTTTATAAATATACGCTAAACGAAGACATTATCTTGTTTTTTGATTGGCTTGAAGCGTATATAATCGTAGAAAAGATTGATGTTTTGCTAGTTTCTGGTGATATCTTTGATCTGGCGAATCCTGCATCCAGAGATATAAAGTTGTATTACAATTTTTTGCATCGGCTTTCTTTGACTGGTGTCAAAACCATCATCACTGGAGGTAACCACGATTCGGTAAGCTTGCTCAATGCACCTGCTACTTTATTGTCATCGCTTAATATTTCTGTGATCGGCGGTGTACCCGAAGATTTTTACAATCAACTTATTCCCATTGAAAATAATGATAAAGAGATTGTCGCTGTAGTTTTGGCGGTGCCATTTTTGAGAGATCACGAGCTTCGTGCTTCGGTAGCTTCGGATCAGATAGAAGATAAAATGGAAGTCATTCCAATTGCGATTAGACGTCATTATGATCTTTTGGTTGACGAGGCCAGACATCGGTATGGACAAGTACCACTTATTGCCATGGGACATTTATTCATGCGTGGTGCGCTTACATCTGACAGCGAGCGAGAAATCCATGTAGGCAATTTGATGGGCATAGATAGTCTGTGCATTCCCGATCAGATCAGTTATACGGCTTTGGGACACATTCACAAACCGCAAAAAGTGGACAAAAATGAGTTTATTAGGTATAGTGGGTCACCGATTTATCTCGATTTTTCTGAATCAATGTATGAAAAAATGGTTGTGCGTGTTGAGTTGTCTGAAAATAGGGTAGCAGTCCATCCTGTGCCGATACCAAAATTCAGAGAATTGCTTCGCTTGAAAGGCAAACTGGATGAGATAACGACGCAACTTAACCAATATAAAAATTCTTACCCACTAAAAACATTGGTGGAAGCGGAAGTAATAGACAAAGCCTTTGATGCTACCATTATCCATGAGGCACAATCGCTGGAGTCCTTACAAAATGAAGAGTATCAGGTTATAAAAACCAAGATTTCATTTTTGGACCAACGCAAAGGAAACACTTTGGGGACAGAAATGGATGATCACATTGAAAATCTCGATCCATGGCAAATATTTGACATCAGAATGGAAACAGAAGAAATGGAAGCGCAGAGTCGCGAAGCTCTGAAAATTGCTTATTTACATATTTTGGAAAGCCTAAACGAATAGCCCGATTTCTATGAAAATATTGTGTCTTCGTTTCCGAAATATTCATTCCCTAAAGGGCAATCACCAGATTGATTTTACCAAACCGCCTTTGGCCAATGCAGGTCTCTTTGCCATAACTGGCCCGACAGGTGCAGGCAAATCAACCATCTTGGATGTCATTACACTCGCACTTTTCAATAAGATCCCAAGATTCGCTACTAAAGGAACAGAAAGCATTTCTAAAACGGACATAGAAAAAACTGGGTCGGTGATGACGCATTTTACCGATGATGCTTATGCAGAAATCGAATATGAATGCAAAAATATAGTGTATAGGTCACGATGGTCTATAAGCCGAGCTAGAACGGGCAATCTCCGAGACTACGAAATGGAATTGGCAACAGTCTCGGATAAAACTCTATTAGATCTCAAAAAATCTGAAGTTCCTTCCAAGAATGAAGAAATCCTAGGCTTGAAGTATGAACAGTTTATCAGGTCTATTGTCTTATCTCAAGGTGATTTTGCAAGGTTTCTTAAGTCAGATGATAAAGAACGTGCACGTTTGCTCGAAAATATTACGGACAGTCGCATCTATCGTGAGATCGGTATCCGTGTATTCGAAAAAGCCAGATCTTACGAAGATGAACTCAAAAATCTACGGATGCAATCTGGAATGATATCAAGACTCACCAATGAGATAGTAGCAGAAAAACAAGATGCCTTGCTTCAAAACGCTACCAAATTAAATAAGTTAAACACCGATATTGAAACACAAGCGCAGCTTCTCTCTCTGATGGAAAAGAAGGCAACTTTTTTAAACCGTCAAACAGAGACTCAAACCTTGCTTGCTAACTTAGTACATAAAAAACAATCCTTCCAAAATGATGAAATTCGCCTTCAAAAGCACAAAAATCTTGATACCTACCGTGGTAGATTGATACTTTGGCAAAATGAAAGAGATAGGATTATTGCTTTGGAAAATGATTTAGATTCAAATGTCAAAACATCTGGAAAGGCAGAAATTATTCTTCAGCAAGCCTTGGCCCAAATGGCTGAGTTTACCCATTCAACCATTACGGTAGATAATTTTATGAGTCAAATGAAGGCTTTTGAGAATAAAATAATAGATTATGATAGCCAATTATCTAACCTTGAAAAAACAGGTAAGACGTGGCGCGAACGTTATAACAATATTATCGAAAAACGATCTTCATATGAATGGCAAGCTATAAAACAAGTTCAAAATTTAGAAACAAGATATGAACTCGTAAAATCCTTAAAAGATACACTCGATAAAGCTGTTATTACTTTTCTGGGATCAGAGACAGAATTGGATACGCATATCTATCAGCTTCAGCAACAAGCAGTTGTCCAAATGGCTTTGTTTAAGGATGTGCAAATGATGGAATTATTGGTTTTGGAGAATGAAAAATTTCAAACTCAATCTTCAGAAAATGAAAAGGAGTGGAAAACGTTAAATCAAAGATCTACAGAAACAGAAGAAAAATTGGCTGAAGTAAAGAAGTCTTTGGAACAAGCAAAAGACTTAAAACAACAATGGCTAAAGATTGCAACATTAGATGACCATAGACATGAATTGATTGATGGCGTGCCGTGTCCACTTTGTGGTGCATTGGATCACCCGTATGCTGCAAATTTGCCTTTTAAGATTGGAGAAAATGAGATTTTGATAAATAATTTAACTATTGAACTCCAAACTGTAGAGAAGCTATTGCAAGGAATTAAAACTTCTGCTACAACAATTGCTACTACAAATTTGAATATCAAGGCGCGTATTCAGGAGAATCAAATCAAAATTCAAATTATAGATCGGAAGAGCACACGTCTGAACTC
>CALFYH010000136.1 GCA_937952155.1 uncultured Saprospiraceae bacterium | reverse complement strand
AGTATTTCAGCTTCGGTCGCAAGAAGAAATGGAAGAAGAAGTGCAAGCAAGAATCAATGCAGAAAATACACAAAAGCAAAGTAATGAACGCTTGCTAGAAGCAGAAGTAACGGCTAAGCTTGGCTATGGACATTGGGATGTAATTAGAGACCGTATTGTGCTTTCAGATAATGCTTTCAGAATTTTTACACAACGAGAAAGATATATCCATACAATCGATATTGTTATTAGTTTTCTGCAGGGTAGAAATCACGCTGCTTCTGTACCAATTTGTGGAGATAATTTCTTGCCAAAAGCTAGTAGATTTGATATTGTTGAAGATCTTGATTGGGCATTTGGGACAATGGGTACACATGACAAGGCCAAACATCTAGCAACGTTATATTTAGAAGACCTAGGGGATTTGTTTACAGAGGTTGTTGATGAAAACTTTGGTTTTAGTAGGTATGCCGAAAGCCTTGGACGGACAGCCACACATTTTGACGATTTGTGGCAAAGTATTCTTGAAGAGGATAGTTATATTATGGCTACTATGAAGGAAATTCTTGGATCACATATTGAGCAGCAAAATCCTGATTTGGTTTGTATTTCGATTCCATTTCCTGGCAATGTTTTCGGTGCATTCAAATGTGGACAGTTGATTAAACAAAATTACCCACACATCAAAGTTGCGTTTGGTGGCGGATATGTCAATACTGAACTCAGAAGTATATATGATGTTAGAGTTTTCGAATTTGTGGATTTTATCACCCTAGATGATGGAGAGGCACCTTTGCAACATTTGATTGAATTTATTAATAAAGAGAGATCAATCGATACGCTGAAAAGGACATTTTGCAGGACAAATGGCCAAGTAATATTCTTGAATGGAAGCAACTCACTAGATGTGCCACAGAGAGATACAGGTACACCTGATTATTCGGATTTGAATATTGATAGATATTTGTCGGTCATTGAAGTAGTAAATCCTATGCATAGACTGTGGAGTGATGGTTGGTGGAATAAGTTGACGTTAGCACATGGCTGTTATTGGGGTAAATGTTCATTTTGTGATGTAACACTTGATTATATCAAAAGGTACGAACCACTTAGTGCTGCTCTGCTATGTGATCGGATGGAAGAAATAATATCACAAACCGGTCGAAATGGATTTCATTTTGTTGACGAAGCTGCTCCTCCAGCATTGATGCGTGATCTAGCAATCGAAATATTACGTAGGGGATTAGTAATTATTTGGTGGGCCAATATAAGATTTGAAAAAAGTTTTACACCTGATCTATGTCGATTATTGTGTCAGGCTGGATGCATAGCAATTTCTGGTGGACTAGAAGTGGCATCTGATAGGTTACTTCAAAAAATGAAAAAAGGTGTATCAGTAGCGCAAGTCGCAAGTGTGACAAAATCTTTTACAGATGCTGGTATTATGGTACATACTTACTTAATGTATGGCTTTCCAACTCAAACTGAACAAGAGACAATTGATAGCCTAGAAATGGTAAGACAAATGTTTGAAGAAAATATTATCCAATCTGGATTTTGGCATTTGTTTGCAATGACAGCACATAGTCCAGTTGGATTGAAACCAGAAGAATATGGTGTTTTGCATACAGGGCCTGTTTTTGGTGGATTTGCAGAAAATGATTATTTCCATGAAGATCCTAATGGGGCAGATCATGATAGATTTTCACAAGGATTAAAAACGTCACTTTTAAATTATATGCAAGGTATAGGTCTGGACGAAGCACTTGATATATGGTTTGATTTTGAAATTCCTAAGACTACGATTGAACCATATGCTGTTAAGAAATGGCTTCAAAATGAACATAATTATGAAGTTAGGAGAACTAATATTTTACTTTGGATAGGTGGAGCACCAATATCTCTTACTGAGTTAAAAAATAAAGATAAGAAATCAAAAAAAACCAACAAAATATATGTGGAACTTGAATTTTCAAGTCTTGAATCTAATTATGTAATTGCTTTAGAAGAAAACATTGCAAATTGGTTGCTGGATGTCATAGAAAAATTAAATACTGGTCAGATTCTTAGGGTAGAAGATATAACGGCAGACTTTGAAGTACAAACCTACAAAGAATGGTCATCTTGGTTAGAGTCACACGATTGTAAGGTGTTAAGACGAAATGGATTGTTATTCGTTTAGATTTAAATATATGTAGATTAATTTCAACTTTAGTATAACAAAAGTTATATTTTCAAATGGCTTATGTACCTATATCTTTGCAATGTTTAAAGAGGTTTTTAGTTAATTAATATTGTTTTGATTGTTGCCCTCAAATGCTGAAATTGTCCTAGTTACGAATAATCCCGTAAACATTCAACCTTTTAGCGAGGAAATTGGAGAAAACTCATTATCGGAGAAGAGCACTACAGGGTGCTTTTCTTTTTTTGTAGGTATTTCAGATTAAATACAAATTCAATTTAAGCTTGAATAAAAAAGGTCTTCTCGAAATGAAAAGACCTTTTTTTTCAAACTCAGAATTTATCGTACAAATTCAATAAGCGCCTTTACCCATTTAATTGGTGGTTCCTTTGAATATTTTTTCTGTGTAAATATGCTCATCTGTATCAATCCTTATAATATAAAGCCCGGAATTTATTTCGCTAAGATCTATTCCATTTTGGAAATTTTCGGTCACATACTTTATCAATTGTCCTGACATATTAAACACACTTATTTGGTGGATTTCTTGATTTGTTTGAATATTTAATGTATTAGTTACAGGATTTGGATAGACTTTAAATTCTGATTCTTGTTGGATAATATAGCTTTGTGATAAAGACTCTTCGATTTCAATATTTTGAATACTACTAGAGCTAGAACCAGAAATTACCACCGCGTCAATATATATATTATCATCATTTTCAGAAGCATCACATTGGAAGCGGAATTTTGAAGCGGAATCGAAATTTGAATTGTAAGTTATTGTAACAGTATATACTTGGTTATTGCCAAAATCTGTTCCAGCTGTAAAAGTACTTATCGTACTCCAAGTTGACCCATCAAAATATCTCAACCAAAAATCCTCGCCATTTTCCATACCTTCAGCTCTGAATTTAAAAGATACTGTAATAGAATTATATGGAGTAAGGTCATAAGCAGGTGAGGTCATGGCAGATTGATCTGCTGAGTTGTCCCTGATTCGGATACTATACTGACCTTCTGGAGATATTGTACCTTGATATCTAGCACAATCGCTGCCTCCATCTATCCAGCCATCCCAATCAGTTTCAAAATAGTGTCCCGAAAGGGTAGTAGTACCTCCACCATTAGGACAAGCTGGACAATTTGGTCCTCCACAATCTATGCCAGTTTCCTGACCATTCTGGATTCCATCTACACAAGTCGCACATGCTGGACATGCTCCTCCACAATCTATACCTGATTCTGTACCGTTTTGGATACCATCATTACAAGTTGAGCACGCTGGACAAGATCCACCGCAATCAACACCAGTTTCTGTACCATTTTGAATACCGTCAGAACAAGTAGGACATGCAGGGCACGAAGGACCACCACAATCTATGCCAGTTTCTTGACCATTCTGGATGCCGTCCGTACACGTTGCGGTTTGCGATGTTTTGTAACCTTTAATAATAACTGCATCTATATGTACTTGATCTGTGTCATCGCTAGCATCTGCCTGAAATCTGAACTGAGCGTATGATGCCAATGGTCCATTTATCTTTACTTTCTTATTTAGAACTTGAGTATTATTGAAATCTGTAGGAAGACTATAAGTTTTCACTGTCGTCCAGACAGAACCATTATAATATCGAAGCCAAAAGTCTTCACCAGTTTCAAATCCTATCGCTTTTAGTTTGAAATCAACGGTCACAGAATCAAATTGGGAAAGATTAAAGACTGGTGAAGTCATGGATGATGGACTACCGCTATTGTCTCTGATCTGAACAGAATAAATACCTTCAGGTGCATTTGTGGACAATCTGGCACAATCACTACCGCCATCTATCCAACCATCCATCCCTGTTTCGAAATAATGCCCAGCTAATGTGGTTACCTGTACAGATCCACTACTTGGACAAGCTGGACAATTTGGTCCACCACAATCTACTCCAGTTTCTTGGCCATTTTGAATTCCATCAGTACATGTCTGACAAGCAGGACATGTGGGCCCACCACAGTCTATGCCAGTTTCTTGGCCGTTTTGAATTCCGTCAGTGCAGGTTGGACAAGCAGGACAATCTGGTCCACCACAGTCTATTCCTGTTTCTTGGCCATTTTGGACGCGATCTGTACAAGTAGGCGTTGATGATGTAGCACAAAATGATTTAACTTCTGATGTACCAAACTGACCACCACTTATTAAAGTTGTAGAGCCTTGTGTAATATTATAATAGCCACTGCCATATGAGCAGCAAATACCATCACCGTACGAATCATGTATAGTGAATGTGTAGCATCCTGTAGGAAGACACAATTCAATATTGTTCAATGTATTGGGAGTAGAATATGGCCCACCAGCAAATAATACGGTTCCACCCGTGTTTTTTACTTCCCAAGTTGTTTCGCCAGGATAATTATCAGTCCTGACCTGCAGATTTAGAATATTATCAGTACAAGATGAGCTGCCGCCTCCGCCGCCGCCACTTCCTGAGCAGGCTTGCAAACAATTTGCGGCTGTTACTTTGGATCTGATTACATTGCCAGGTTGTGTGTCAAACCCATTGCTGAAATTAGTACCAGCACTCGTTAGGTGACAATAGGACATAATCGTGCCTCCACCAGTAGGCAATCCAGGATTACTGCAACTTCCTTCTACCGAATAACAACCATCTATAGCAGTATTATTGCCATTCCATACGCATGCATGTGTGTGTTGAGATCCAAATAAATGACCAAATTCATGGGTACAAACTTCAACAGTCCAACTGTATGTAGGTACATTTTGATATGTACTTTGGACTCCAGCATAACTCATGCTATAATCTGGATTGCTCCGACATATACCGTCCACATAGGCAATTCCGCCACTTGCTTGATAAGATAATAATTGTGCAAGATCACCATTGAAGCCTTGTCTGTAGGCGGTGAAAGCATTGAGCATTCCACTTGATGTTGTGGAAGTATATGGACTAGCTTGGGTCCATATTACGATTTCTGAGATTACCGTATTTATTTGTTCTGTGGTATATAAGGTACTTACTTGGTTGAAAATTCCAGTTACATAATTGGTTACATTAGCAGTACTCGAGCCTTTATTTACGTAAATATCATAATTGACCTCAAGATACAAACGAACACAATCTGATAATGATCTTGTATCTGCGTCATGCCCTCTAAGTTCTTTGTCCGTATATTCCAGCACATTATCTTCAGTTCCACATTCAAATTTATTCAAATGGGCTAATTGATCATCTTGGTACATGATGTGATCTTCAGATGTTTCCATTTTACCTATAATCAGATTTCCACTAGCCGCAGGATGTGAAACGAAGCCCATAATTTGGTCATCAAAAATAGAAATTGCAGCCACACTTCGCTCTTGTCCTTTGATAATACCTCGATAGTGCTTGCCCATTTTTGGTGTGATGGTTTCCATCGAAGGTGCCGTTTTAACAGTAAAACCTGGCGCAAACGGAAAAACTTCTACCAATTCGAGTTGAAGGTCGTTTCTACCTTGTTGAGGTATAGCAATGTGGATAAAAGGTGCCTTCTTTTTGTTGATTTTTTCGAGTTCTGTTTTGTTGAGATTTAGTAATGAGTAGGTTTTGATTTCGGTAGGGATGCTTGATCTTTTGTTATTTGGGGAAAGAGCAAACAAGTCAACATCAATGGCAGTTAGTGATACTTTTGCGTCAGAGACCAATTGACTCGGTTTTCGAGAATTTTGAGCTTGTAGATTGACAACAGTCCATAAAATTGTCAATAAAAAAACAAATCTTAACTTCATTTTAATTAAGGTTTTTTAATGGTAAAGCGACGAATTTACCATTGGTTAAAAATTATAATATCTCAGGTTGTAAATACTTATTAGGTGTAAAGAATACCTCAATAAAAGGACTGTTGAATTACTGATCGCAATGCAATGTTAATTTGTATGTCACACCAAAACAAGTAATTTCTCCACTTTTTTTTAAAAATGGTCGTTAACCCTTGAGTCTTTTTAATGGTATTACCCCAATAATTATGCCTATTTGAGATTTTTATAT
>CALFYH010000135.1 GCA_937952155.1 uncultured Saprospiraceae bacterium | reverse complement strand
AGGGTACCCAGATCGATGGACAAGATGCAATGATGGGCCAGTTAGGCAACGCACTGTTAATGTTTGGTTTGATAGTGACTGGTTTTGCGATAGTAAAAGGCATCATGATGTATTATATGCGTCAAACTCTGATCGTCATGTCACGACTCATCGAATATGATATGCGAAAAGAGATATTCGGTCATCTCCAAACCTTAGATCAAAACTATCTAAGATCTCATCAGACGGGCGACATCATGGCACGTATTTCGGAGGATGTTTCTAAGGTGCGAGACTACCTCGGCCCAGGATTATTATATGGGATCAACCTAGTCACCTTATTTGCGATGACCATTTACGCCATGCTGAAAGTAGATGTAAAACTAACAATGTACGCCTTGCTGCCACTACCATTTCTATCTGTTTCCATATATTATGTGAGCAATATTATCAATAAAAAAAGCACCGCCATCAAAGCTCAGCTTTCTACTTTAAATAGTACAGCACAAGAAGCATACTCAGGCATCCGAGTAATAAAATCCTATGTAAAAGAAGCGCAATTTACCGAATTCTTTAAGGATCAAAGCGAAGAATACAAACGAAGATCTCTAGAATTGGCAAAAATAGAAGCCTATTTTCAGCCATTAATGGTCTTGTTGATTTCGCTAAGCACCTTGCTTGTTGTCTTGATCGGTGGATTTCAGGTATATAATGGAAAACTTACTGCCGGAAATATAGCGGAGTTTATTTTATATGTAAATATGCTCACATGGCCAGTAACTGCGATTGGGTGGATCGCTTCGGTAATACAAGAAGCGGAGGCATCTCAGACTAGGATCAATCAAATCATGGATCAAAAGTCAGGTATCCAAAACACCAATTCTCAGGTGTACCCTATTCGTGGAGATATTGAATTTAAAAATGTGACTTTTAAATATCCTAATTCTGGAGTAATCGCACTGCAAAATGTCAATTTCATCCTTAAAATGGGAGAAAGAATGGCAATCATGGGCAAAACTGCCTCTGGCAAAACCACAATTGCTGAGTTACTTTCTAGAATGTTTGATGTAACAGAAGGCCAGATATTAATTGATGGAAAAGACATTAGGCAACATAATTTATCGATCATTCGAGATAGAATTTCGTGTGTACCACAAGATGTATTTCTCTATTCTGATACAGTAGCAGCCAATATCGCATTTGGAAAACCAGATGCCACGATAGATGAAATTAAAATGTATGCGGAGTATGCGTCAGTTAAAGATGATATAGAAAAACTTCCGGAGCAATTTGAAACAATGGTTGGCGAACGTGGAGTGACCTTGTCTGGTGGCCAAAAACAACGAATTTCAATAGCAAGAGCATTTATTAAAAAACCAGACATTGTCATTCTAGATGATGCACTTTCTGCTGTGGACACATCTACAGAGCAAAGTATCTTGTCGTTTTTCGATCATTCGCTCCGAGATAAAACCACCATTGTCATCACACATCGGGCAAACAACTTGCTGAATTATGATAAAATCTTGGTTTTGGATAATGGTAAAATTGCTGAGCAAGGCACTCATGAAGAACTTATACGCAATGAAGGATTCTATCAGTCTGTTTATCAGCAACAAATGATGTAAAGCCCAAATAAATTATTATTTGTGAAATATTATATTTTCAATAATTAATTTATATATTTGTACTAT
>CALFYH010000134.1 GCA_937952155.1 uncultured Saprospiraceae bacterium | reverse complement strand
TCTGTTACTACGGTGTGTAATCGCAATGCAAATAGCAATAGGCACATAATGCTTATATTTGACATTGTAATATAAAAAAATGACAAATCATCATGGCCTAATTTAAAATATAGCAGCCAATTTATCCCCAAGGTAAAAGCTAAAAGGCTCAGTGGCCAAATTGTGTCTGTCTTTTGATATTCTTCAAATTTCTCTACTTTCAAAATGTTACTTTTTTAGTGACTTCTTTACCATCTCTTAAGACTACCACATCTACCGTTTGTCCAGCTTTGAATAAGGATAAGCACTTCATATAGGCTTGCATATCAGGCACTTCTGTATTATCCATTTTTACCACGATGTCACCTTTTTGAATACCTGCAAGTTGGGCTGGTTTACCATCTTTGGTACCATCGATTTTCATACCTTTGCCATCGTACATATAGTCAGGCATCACACCTAGAGTAACTGCAAATGACATTCTTGTCTGAGATTCATCTTTGGTTTTAACGAACGTTTGTTTGCTTTTGAAATCTAGCGTTTTTATTACATTAAAAATGTAACAGACAATATCTTTGATGCCATTATAATTGATATATTGATGATCATCAGATGGTTTGTGATAGTCACTATGTTGACCTGTAAAAAAGGCAAGTACTGGTATTTCCGCGTTGTAAAAAGAAGCATGGTCAGATGGTCCAAGTCCTGACATTTCTTTTTTTATACTGAATTTTGGCTCAGAAATCCCATCAATAATAGCTTCAAATTCTGGTGATGTGCCTATTCCGCTGATTGATAATTTGCGTTCTTCGTTCAGTCTGCCTATCATGTCCATATTGATCATATAATTCAGCATATTTTTTTGTGGATAATTTTTAATAAAAAAATTGGATCCCCAAAGTCCTTTTTCCTCACCAGAAAAGCATATAAACAGATAATTGTGATTTTTAAAACCAGAAGTTGAAATGCTTTCAGCTAAATTCAGTAAACCTGCAATTCCGCTTGCATTATCATCTGCACCATTATGAATAGCTAATGGTCCTGTATAAAGAGATCCTTCTTTTCCATATCCCAAATGGTCGTAATGTGCGCCTATTACAACTGTCGAAGTGGCGTTATTATTTAAATACCCAATGACATTTTTACCGGAAACTTCGACACCTGTACCAGTATCTTCTCCATGTGGATTGTTGTTTTTCTTTCTGCTAAAGTACTGAAAATACGTATTGTTATCACCTGCAGGCGTAAGACCGATTTTTTTGAAACGTGACACAATAAATTCTGCCGCTTTTTTCTCACCTTCAGTTCCAACTTCGCGGCCTTCCATTTCATCAGAGGAAAGGGTTATGATATCAGCGGTTAAGTTTCCAAAAGTTGTATTATTACTAAGATTTTTACTTGTGCTACAAGCTATAAATGAAGTTAGGAAGATTATCATCCAATAACTTAATCTTAATGTTTGTGTCATGTCTAATATATATTTAGCACAAAGATAATGCAGCTTTGTTAGTATGTGGTTAGTTTATTGGATTTTTACAATTCGGTGATTGTTTTGGCAGTGATTAATATTAACTTTGCAATCAAATTTAATACAAATAAATATCATATTATGTCGAGAATAATTGTTGGTTGCATCGCACTCATTTTTATGATGACTTCTTGCTCCAAATCTGCCAAGAGTGCATTGTATTCTAATCTTCAACCAGCCGCAGATACACTC
This sequence comes from uncultured Saprospiraceae bacterium, assembly GCA_937952155.1. GTDB lineage: Bacteria > Bacteroidota > Bacteroidia > Chitinophagales > Saprospiraceae > OLB9. The sequence continues at coordinate 1,890 of CALFYH010000134.1, read as the reverse complement.
AAGTATAAGGAGGAAGTTCATTTTAAAAATGTAAAACAACTCACATTCGGTGGTGATAATGCTGAAGCTTACTGGAGTTTTGACAATAAAAAAGTCGTTTTCCAAGCTACCAATAAGCAATGGGGCGCACAATGTGATCAAATTTATTATTTTGATCTAGAGACATGGGAACGCAAATTGGCTCCACCACCACTCTTAAGTACGGGTCTTGGTAGAACTACCTGTAGTTTTTTTATGCCTGGAAATAAAAGTGTCGTATATGCTTCTACCCATGATGCTAGTGCAAGTTGTCCGCATGTTCCAGAGCGCAGAGCTGATGGCAAATATATATGGCCTATTTATGAGTCATTTGACATTTACCATGGTGATTTACAAGGAAATATTATAAAAAAATTGACAAATGAGCCAGGATATGATGCAGAAGCGACAGTATCTCCACAAGGCGATAAAATAGTATTTACTTCATTAAGAAGTGGTGATTTGGAATTGTACACCATGAATATCGACGGTAGCAATGTAAAACAAGTGACCAATCAACTTGGCTATGATGGCGGAGCATTTTTCTCTCCTGATGGCAAAAAACTGATTTTTAGATCGTCTAGGCCGACATCACCAGAAGACGTAAAGGTTTATAAAGAATTATTGGCTCAAGGTCAAGTAATGCCGACAAATATGGAACTTTATACTTGTAACGTTGATGGTAGTGAACTAAAGCAACTTACCCATTTAGGAAAAGCTAACTGGGCGCCATATTTTCATCCTAAAGGTGACAAGGTCATATTTTCATCAAATCATGCTGCACCTAGAGGATACCAATTTAATCTTTACATGATTAATATAGATGGAACTGGACTGAAGCAGATATCTTTTGACAAGACATTCGATTCTTTTCCTATGTTTTCTTATGATGGTAAAAAGATCATCTTCGCTTCCAACCGTAACAATGGTGGGACAAGGGACACGAATTTGTTCATAGCAGATTGGGTAGAATGATGAAACACTTTGATAAAGCAGCATTGTCAGATATGGATGCTGTCGCAAGAATCAAGCTGATAAATAGCATTTCTGGGTATAAATCTGCCAACCTTGTTGGTACATCAGATTCGCTAAAGCAAAATAATCTTGCCATAGTTAGTTCGGTAGTTCACATCGGATCAGACCCAGCATTGCTTGGATTTTTTGTAAAGGCATTTGGCGAGCGGCATACCTTATCTAATATCTTGGAAACGCAGGTTTTTACGATAAATCATATAAATAAAGACATAACGTTTCAAGCTCATTATACATCAGCCGAATTTCCAAAATCAGTATCTGAATTTGAACAATGTAAACTCACACCACAATTTATAGAGCAATTTGATGCTCCATTTGTTGCAGAAAGTCGGGTAAAGATTGGATTGACACTGGCCGATAAAATTGATATCAAACTTAGTGGTACGACATTGATAATCGGATATGTAACGCATGTATTGCTAGAAAATGAAAATTATTTTGATTCTACATCAGGAATAGACTTGAATAGTGCAGGAACGATTTGTATTTCAGGGCTTGACAGTTATCATGATGTTCAGAAGTTTGCAAGCTATGAATTTGCACAGGTAGAAAGTGTACCAAATTTTTGAGATTTGTACAAAAAAAAAAAGACCGATTCTCCCTACAGAACCGGTCCCGAGTAAACAATTTGCTTAATTAATTACTCATAACTCAATCTCGCTGTATATATATCCAATACCATGCCAAAAATCATTATTTTGTGATAAAATTTTGACATGAATTTTATAAATAACTGAAATACAGGAATATAGGCTTGATTGGTAGTTTAAATGATTTTTTTGTTTTTTTCATGAGCCGCCTTCATTACAGGGGGAAAACTGTATTTTTTAATAATAT
>CALFYH010000133.1 GCA_937952155.1 uncultured Saprospiraceae bacterium | reverse complement strand
AAATTAATAGTGTTAACTTGTTCATAAAATTGGTATGGTTTATAATATTTTATAAAATAATAATGTTTTATACTAAAATCATTAAAAAAATTTGACATCAGCCTTACCTTTACACGTTAGAATCAAAATCAGAAAACAAATCAGGATGCAGATGTTATTAAAATATTCCTTATCCATATTTCTATTTTTAGCGAGCATTCAGCTCCAAGCAACATGTATCAGCGGCAACTGTTACAATGGCAAAGGTACATTTATATTTAAAGATGGTTCAAAATACGGTGGTACTTTTTCTAAAGGAAAGCCGCACGGACAAGGAACATATTATCACAAGGACGGAAGTGTGTATGTAGGTGAATTTCGATCAGGAATGAAACATGGCTTGGGTAAAATGACCTTCAAAACAAAAGATATTTACACAGGCTATTTTGAACAAGGCTCAATCTCAGGAAATGGCAAAATGATATATGTCAACGGTGATGTTTATCTTGGAGAATGGAGATCTGGAAAATTTTCAGGACAAGGCAAATACACTTTTGCTGATGGTTCCGTATATGAAGGCAGTTTTGCCAATGGATTTTTTTCTGGAACAGGTCGATTATCTGACCCTAGTGGATCATATTATGATGGCGAATGGGTAGAAAATAAGAAAAATGGTAAGGGCACCACTATGAAAAATGGAACCCTGACTGTAACTTACTATAAAATGAATGTCTTGGTCAAAGAAGAAGACATGCAGACAGAAACTACAACAAACAGCTCAATTGTCGAAACACCAATAAAGCAATCTGCTCCATCTTCAGCTCCATTGGATTGTAACAAAGAATTTTGCCACAATACAATTGGATCTTTAAGGTATAAAGATGGCTCAGTTTACACTGGCGAATTCTTCAATGGTCAAGCCGAAGGAAATGGAAGTTGTAAATATGCAAACGGGGATTTCTATGAAGGTGGCTGGAAAAATCATGCCCCGCATGGGAAAGGCACCATGCATTTTGCCAAAGGCAATGTTTATACAGCACTTTGGGATAATGGTGTGCCAAAACAAAAACTTAATTCAAATTCTCAAACTACCGTAATTGCAGATTCAAAACCATCATCTTTCAAGCCTGCTGATAGTAAAACCAAAATCTATGCACTCATAGCTGGTGTGGCTACATATAATCATATGCCATCTTTAAAATATACTGATGATGATGCTTATCAGCTTTACGCTTTTCTAAAAAGCCCTGAAGGTGGAGCTTTGCCTGATGAAAATATTAAAATAATCATCGATGATGCTGTCACACGAAAAAGCCTCTTGCAAGAATTAAACAATTTGGCAACCAAAGCAGATGCTGATGATGTGGTATTGTTATATCTATCTGGTCATGGACTCGACGGCGCTTATGTACCAAGTGATTTTGATGGATCAAAAAACCAAGTTACCTACGATGACATACTAGAAATCATCAATAAATCGGCCGCACGACACAAGTTATTCATTACGGATGCTTGCCACTCTGGTTCGATGCTTGCTGCAGCTAGATCACCTTTTAATGTAGCATTAGAAAATTTTTATAACGCATATAGTACCGTAGATGGCGGCACTGCTATCATGATGTCCTCAAAAAAAGAAGAAGTATCATTAGAATATGGTGGTTTACGCCAAGGTGTTTTCTCACATTTCCTGATCAAAGGCCTAAAAGGTGAAGCGGATAAAGATTCTGACCGATTGATAACCATTTCTGAATTGTACGATTACATCTCTACAAATGTAAAATCTTACACTGCAAATGCGCAAAATCCAGTCATCATGGGAGATTATGATGAAAAAATGCCCGTGGGTTGGATCAGATAAAACATGTAGTTAATTATGAAACGAAGAAATTTTAACAAAATAATGGCCTTAAGTCCTGTAGTTTTTGGAAGTTCTTCTTCAATTCATGCTGAGGATGAAAACTTGTTTTGTCACAAAATCATAAAACCTAAGGCGCTGCGTAAAGGCGATACTGTAGGCTTAATTGCGCCAGGAAGTCCTATTAAACCAGAAAAATTCCAAAATGCCATAACCAATCTCGAAAACATGGGCCTTGTACCCAAGTATAGCGAGTCCGTGTTTAAAAGAGCTGGGTATCTTGCAGGCTCGGACGAAGAGAGATTGAATGATTTTCATAAGATGGTAAATGATCCTGAAGTCAAAGCCATTTGGTGTCTTCGAGGTGGCTATGGATGCACAAGACTTTTGGATAGACTCAATTACAAACTCATAATGAAAAATCCAAAAATCATCATTGGCTATAGCGATATCACGGCTTTACTCTTGGCAATACATAAAGAGACAGGACTTGTAGGATTTCATGGACCTGTTGCAATTTCTGATATATTTAGTCCATTTACTGCCAGTCAAGTTCAAGACATACTTTTCGGTACTTCTGCCAAACAGCACATTATTCCTTATCAAATCCAATCAGAAGAAAAGTATCAACTTGGTCATGATCCTTATGTGATTACTCACGGAAAAGCGACAGGTACACTCACAGGTGGCAATTTGTCTCTTTTGGTAAATTTGCCAGGCACCAAATATGCACCTTCATATAAGGACAAAATAGTATTTATCGAAGACGTTGGCGAAAAACCATATCGCATAGATCGGATGCTCACTTTTCTATTTTCTGCCACAGATATAACAGAAGCTGCCGGCATCGTATTGGGTGTTTTTCATGACTGCGAGTCTAAGGATGCCGACGAAACTTTCACTTTGAAACAAGTATTGACAGAAAGGCTAAGCGTAGCTGGGATACCATGTTTTTATGGTTTTACCTTTGGTCATGTACGAGATATTTGTACTTTTCCTTACGGAATCAAAGCCGAGATGGACACTGCGACAATGAGTGTGACATTACTTGAGCCTGCAGTTTCATAAGTTTATTGTTGACCTATTAAAAAATAAAAATTCTTTGGGTTATCTTTATTTGTTATTGACCATTGTTTTTGAGACAGCTGCCATCTTATTTATGAAGATGTCCGAAGGTGCCTCTCAACGTACATACTTTGTAATTGGTGGATTGTGTTATGCTGCAACATTTTTCCTACTGACGATGGCCTTAACCCACATTGCTCAAGATGGCATCAAATTTACCTCTTTCAAAAAAGTTATCCACATTTTGGGGATAAAAGTGGCTTTTTTAGGGGTTAAAAATTGATGTTTTAGATAGGTTAAAATCATAAATGACTGAATATCAGGATATGGAAGTTTTGTGAATTTGATTTGTAGTACACAGGGGAGTTGCACAGGTTAAAATCACTCCCGTACCTTTGTGGCATGTATTTCAAGTTTAGTGGCAGAACAAATCCGGCAACAAAAAAGTACGATCGATATTACAGATTGGTTGAGAGTTACCGCAATGAAACGGGTCGTATCTGTCATAGAACAATACTCAATGTAGGGTTTATGGAAGACGATTTGACTCCTGAAAAGCTCAATCATATATCGCGTACACTCACAGATATGTATCAGCGCAATCGTTCCTTATTTCCACTCACTGACCCATTAATACAGAAGTGGGTTACCAAACTTTGGGCCGAGATAGTACAAGGTAAGCGGTTGGATCTAAGTGTGTATGATGAGAACAACCGCATGGTCAATGCTGACACACTCACACACAGCAACGTCAGGGAAGTAGGCTCCGAGTGGCTATGTTACAATGCGTGGCATCAGTTGGATATAGATAAAGTACTGACAGACAATGGATTTACTGAATTTGAAGTACATCTGGCACAAACACAGGTTATCAGTAGAGCTGTAAATCCAGCATCGGAACTAGCCACAGCAAGATGGATCCATGAGAATTCGGCCATCATGGAGCTCACAGGATACGATCCAGAAAAGATGAACAAAGACCGGTTATATAAAAGTGCTTTACGGCTAAATGATATCAAAGATAAACTGGAAAAGCATTTATCAATAAAGACCAACGAACTGTTTGACATACAGGACAAAATCATGCTGTACGACTTGACCAATACATACTTTGAGGGCGAAAAGCGCAACAGTAAATTAGCCCAGTACGGAAGGAGTAAGGAAAAGCGAAAAGATTGCAAACTGGTAGTGCTTGCCTTAGTAGTCAATATATATGGCTTTATAAAACACTCATCGATTCACGAAGGCCATTTTTCAGATTGTAAAGACATAGGCAAAATCATCGACAGCTTAGACTATGCTGTAGGAGCACAAAAGCCAGTTGTGGTGCTGGATGCTGGCATAGCGAGTGCAGAAAATCTGGCCATCATTAGGGAAAAAGGCTATCATTACTTATGCGTGAGTCGTACAAAAGTAAAAAACTACAAGTTTGATACCAGTCGTTTGGTCGTCCATCTGGAGACTAAATCCAGTAAAAAGGTCGTGCTGAAGAAAGTATTAGCCGAAGGTCATACGGATTACATACTGGAGATCAACAGTGAACACAAGGCAAAAAAGGAACTGGGAATGAAAACAAAGTTTGATTTGGGATATGAACAGGAGTTGAACAAGATACAAGCTTCCATAAGTAAAAAAGGAGGTATAAAACAAGCAGACAAAGTAAATCAACGAATAGGACGAGCCAAACAAAAGTTTCCGTCAGCGCAAGCAAAATATCAAATTAGCCTTATCCTTGATGAAAAAAAGGAAAAAGTAGTCTCCATGACCTGGACAAAAAATGAAGCCAAAGACCAACAAGCAACCGATGGCCTGGGGCAGTATTTTATAAAAACAAGCATGGATGTCAAAGACGAAGTAATCGTATGGAATATTTACAACACTATAAGAGAAATAGAAAGTACCTTCCGTGTACTAAAGACAGACCTTGATTTACGTCCCATCTATCATAAAAAAGATGAAACCACCATAGCGCACCTCAATCTGGGACTATTATCATACTGGTTAGTCAATACGATCCGTCAGCAATTAAAAGCATCGGGCATCCATCATTGTTGGAAAGAAATAGTAAGAATTGGCAATACACAGAAAGTAATAACAACCACAGGCACAAATAAAGCAGGAAGAGAAATTATTGTAAGAAAATGCTCCGAACCAGATAAAAAACTCAAAGAACTGCAAGATGCTTTAAAAATTAAATACAGACCCTTCACAAAACTAAAATCTGTAGTACACAAACCGAAACTCAAAAATCTCAATAGAGCTACAATTAGGGAACTTCCGTCTGTCTAGTAAGCAATGTGGGTTAAAATATCTACCTATGGGATCTACCAATGCCATATGGGCTGGTACAAGCACGATCTTAGTTTATGTATTCGGTGTGTATTATTTCAAAGAAAAAACCAACTTCTGGGAATTATTCTTCCTTGCTTGCATCGTCGTCGGCTTGGTAGGACTCAATTTTATGAATAAAGGAAAATGAGATATCAAAGGTATAGAGGTTATAGAACTGCAATTCTATCAATCCTTTACAAATAAGGATACTTCACATCACAAAGTGTCAATCCTATAGCGGGAACTGACCAGTCCAATCCTATTTTGCTCTTTGTTTCTAATGCATGTTTCACTTCATGGATGGTAACTTTTCCACGTGATACTTGCAGACACATACCTACTATTAGTCGAATCATACCTCGCAAAAATCGGTCAGAAGTAATTCGGAATGTAAATTGATTACCGTATTGTATCCAATAACATTCGGTTAAATGACAAATTTTAGTTTTTACATCCGTACCTTCTTTACAAAACGTCGTAAAGTCGGTGTAGCACATCAATACTGACGCTGCATCATTCAATAATTGCAGATTTGGGGTACCATACGTATAGTAAAATGATTGATCTGCAAAAGGTAGTTTTTCGGTATGCAAGTGATACAAATATGATCTTGATTTAGCATCAAATCTGGCATGGGCGTCATCATGCATTAATATTATATCATGGACAGCTACCTGTGCAGGCAAAATTTTATTTAGCTTAAAAATCATAAACTGGATATCTTCAATTATTGGGACATCGAAATGCGCAATGTAATCCTTCGCATGCACACCAGTATCCGTTCGTCCACAACCAGTAATATGTACATCTGCCCTATGCAAAACAGATAAAGATTTTTCCAAAACACCTTGTATGGTTTTTGTATTTACGTGTGGTTGGGCTTGCCAGCCATTAAACCCGGTGCCACAATATGAAAGCCTTATAAAATATCTTGCCAAAGTGATTTGCCCTAAAATACAAAAGGGAAAACAAATATAAATCTGCTTTCCCTTCTATTAAAACTTTATAAAAAAATTACTCTTCTTCAGACTTTGCGTCTTCTACAATAGCAGGTGCTACTGTGCTTGCTGCCACCGCTGCGGCTGCTGTTGATGCTACACCTGCATTATCAGAATTTGATTTTCTTCTACTTCTTCTGGTACCTGCCTTTGATGATGCTGTTTTTGCTTTCATTACATCATTGAAATCTACCAATTCGATCATTGCAATTTCTGCTCCGTCACCTTTTCTAAATCCAGTTTTAATAATCCTACAATATCCACCTGGTCTGTCAAAGATTTTTGGAGCTACCACATCAAAAAGCTCTTTTATCACTTCCTTATTCTGAAGGTAAGAGAATGCAGTACGACGTGAATGTGTTGTATTGTCTTTAGCTTTAGTTAAAATTGGCTCTACATGCACTCTTAATGCTTTAGCCTTAGCTAATGTGGTATTGATTCGCTTGTGCAATATCAATGAACTTGCCATATTCAGCATCAATGCATCTCTATGGCCTTTTTTTCTACCTAAATGGTTAAATTTTTTACCGTGTCTCATTATACATTAAAAATTGTCCACCACCTTTGTTTGTGCCCATTTTCGGCCTTGAGCGTTTACAAACAACGTTTTGTGTCTATTATAAAATATTCATCCTTTGGGCCGATACGATTACTCTTCGTCTAATTTATATTTTGAAAGATCCATACCAAATGTAAGACCTTTTTGCTGTAACAACTCTTCGATTTCTACCAATGACTTCTTACCGAAATTTCTAAACTTCAACAACTCATGCATATCAAATCTCACCATTTCACCCAATGAATTGATTTTTGCTGCCTTAAGGCAATTGTAAGCTCTTACAGATAGATCAAGGTCTTCTAGCGATGTTTTCAACAACTTCCTCATGTGAAGGATGTGCTCATCAACTATATTATCTTCTCTTGATGAAGAATCATTAAACGTGATGTTTTCATCTGTAATAAGCATCAAATGTTGAATCATGATCCTCGAAGCTTCTTTAAGAGCCTCTTCAGGATGAATAGTTCCATCTGTTTTGAGGTCAATGGTAAGCTTTTCGTAATCGGTACGCTGACCTACCCTTGTATTTTCTACCTTGTAAGCTACTTTTTTGATTGGTGTATAGATAGCGTCAACTGGAATAACACCAATTGCTGCATCCTTTGGTAAATTCTCATCCGCAGGCACATATCCTCTACCCTTTGTAACAGTAAATTCAATTTCTAAAGTTACATTTGGCTCTAATGTACAAATATACAATTCAGGATTCATTACCTTGAAAGTATTTGTATTTGTTTCAATATCACCAGCTACAAATTGATCTTTACCTGAGATAGTAACATAAAGCTTCTCTTCCTCAGATCCTTCAGTGATTACTAAAGGCTTTAATCTTATTTGCTTAAGATTTAATATAATATCAACAACATCTTCGACTACTCCTTTTATTGTTGAGAACTCATGATCTACGCCTGCTATACGAACTGCAGAAATAGCATATCCTTCCAATGAAGACAAAAGAACTCTTCTTAATGAATTACCAATAGTCTGGCCGAATCCTGGCTCCAAAGGTTTAAATTCAAAAACACCTTCAAAATCATCTGCTTTCTGAAGAAGAATTTTATCAGGCTTTTGAAAATTTAAAATACTCATTATGATAATTTTTCTTAATATTTTAAAAAAGGATAGGCTATCCGTCTGGGATAGCCCTAATTTATTATTTAGAATACAATTCGACGATCAATTGCTCATTGATGTTCTCTGGTATTTTTTCGCGTTCAGGATGTGCTAAATATCGGCCTTCCATTTTGTCACCGTTCCACTCAATCCATCCAAAAGATTTGCTGCCATCTCTCTTAGCAGTTACATTAGATTTAATAATGTCTACATTTCGAGATTTGCCTCTTACACTTACCACAGTACCTGGTTTAAGCAACATTGAAGGAATATTACACAAAACACCTTCAACCAAAATATGACCATGAGAAACTAACTGACGTGCAGATCTTCTGGTCTTTGCAATTCCCATTCTATAAACCACATTGTCCAATCTAGACTCTAGAAGTTGAAGAAGAATCTCACCAGTTACACCTGATTTAGCTGCTGCCTTTTCAAAAAGATTTCGGAATTGCTTTTCCAAAACACCATATGTGTATTTTGCCTTTTGCTTTTCCATCAATTCCAAAGCATAGTCTGTTCTTTGCTTACGCTTTTTCATCGCTCCATGTTGTCCTGGAGGATATTTTCTCTTTTCGTATGCTTTATCGTAACCAAAAATTGGCTCTCCAAATGCTCTTGCCTTCTTGGTAGTTGGGCCTGTATATCTTGCCATTTAAATGGATTTTAAATACTATTATTAAACTCTTCTTTTCTTAGGAGGTCTGCAACCATTATGTGGTACAGGCGTCATGTCCTTGATTCTTAAAACTTTGATACCAGATGTGTCTATAGCTCTAATAGCAGATTCTCTACCTGCACCTGGACCTTTAACAAAAACTTCAACACTCCTTAACCCAGCTTCATATGCTGTAGCAGATGCTGTGTTTGCTGCCATCTGTGCAGCATAAGGTGTATTCTTCTTACTACCTCTAAAACCTGATTTACCAGCTGATCCCCAAGAGATAACCTGTCCAGATCTATTAGTCAGAGAAATGATGATATTATTGAATGAAGCATGGATAAAAGCTAAACCTTCAGATTCAACTTTGACTACACGCTTTTTACTAACTTTTTTACCTTTGGCCATAATCTTAAATATTAACTATTATTTAGTTACTTTCTTTTTGTTTGCGACTGTTTTCTTTTTACCTTTTCTGGTACGCGCATTAGTTTTAGTGCTTTGTCCTCTTACAGGCAAGCCTTTTCTATGCCTTAAGCCTCTATAACATGCGATATCCATAAGACGTTTAATACTCAACTGGACCTCACTTCTAAGTTCACCTTCTACTCTATACTCATCTTGAATAAACTTAGAGATAAACTTGATGTTTTCATCTGACCAATCTTGCACTTTAGTGTCTTGTGAAACACCGGCAGCGGCCAATATGTCCTTAGCTAAGCTTGGTCCAATACCATATATGTATGTAAGACCTATTATGCCTCTTTTATTTCTTGGTAAATCTACACCTGCAATACGTGCCATATTTTTATAATTAACCTTGTCTTTGTTTAAACTTAGGATTCTTTTTGTTTATAATATAAAGTTTCCCTTTTCTTCTTACGATCTTACAATCTACTGATCGCTTCTTAATTGATGCTTGTACCTTCATTGTATTAAGACTTTAATCTTTATTATTTATATCGGTAATTGATTCTTCCTCTTGACAAATCATAGGGTGACATTTCTACCGCCACCTTGTCACCAGGAAGTATTCTTATATAATGCATTCTCATCTTGCCTGAAATAGTAGCAGTTATGAGATGTCCGCTTTCCAACCTGACACGAAACATCGCATTAGACAGTGCTTCTTCGATGATTCCATCTAACTTAATAAGGTCTTGTTTTGCCATTTTTTAAATTGGAGCGCAAATATCTAATTATTTATTGAAATATCCACTAATTCTGGATTATTTTTAACTGCTAGGTCTATAAATGAATGATCTGATAAGATGTCAGCACCTTCTTTTTTCACTGCAACACTATGTTCAAAATGTGCCGAAGGCTTTCCATCTTTGGTCAAAATTGTCCACCCATCATTCAACTGTTTTACCGCTTTATTACCCATATTCACCATTGGTTCTATTGCAATTACCATGCCTTCCTTTAACATTGGTCCTTTACCTTTCAATCCGTAATTGGGTACTTCTGGATCTTCATGTAAATTTCGTCCTACGCCATGCCCCACCAGTTCTCTTACGATACTATAACCATGAACTCGTTCGCAATAAGTTTGAATAGCATTACTAATGTCTCCAATTCTGTTTCCAACCACAACTGCCTCTATGCCTTTATAAAGTGATTCTCGTGTGACTTTCATAAGCTTTATTGAATCATTTGAAACATTGCTAAATGCGAATGTAAACGCTGCATCACCATAAAAGCCATTCAATACTACACCGCAATCAATAGAGATCAAGTCATTATCCACAAAGACTTTATCACCTGGAATGCCATGTACAACAGCATCATTTAATGACATGCACAATGTAGCTGGAAAACCTCTGTAACCTTTGAATGCAGGAACACCACCGTGATCCCTTATAAAACTTTCTGCTTCTTTGTCAACTTTTTTACCAGTTTCACCTACTTTTAGTAAACCGCCAATATGTGCTAGAGTTTTACTAACTAAGAGATTGCTCTCTCTCATCAGCTCTATCTCTTCATTCGTCTTGTAATATATCATCTCAAGAATTACATTCCAGTACCAATAGTGATACCTTGATTTGCTCTTCCTTGTATTCTACCTGATTTTACTAATCCATCATATTTTCTCATCAAAAGATAGCTTTCTATCTGTTGTAAAGTATCCAAAACTACACCTACTAAAATTAAAAGCGAAGTTCCACCAAAGAAATAAGCAAATGCAGTATTTACACCAGCAAAAGAAGCAATCGCAGGCAATACCGCTATCAAGCCAATAAAAATAGCTCCTGGTAAAGTTATCCTTGTTGTTAAAGTATCAATATAATCTTGTGTATCTTGACCTGGTTTTATACCTGGAATAAATGAATTCATTCTTTTAAGATACTCAGCATATTGTTGAGGATTTACTATCAATGCAGTATAAACATAAGTAAACACAACAATCAAAATAAAGAAAACAACATTATAAACCAAAGAAAACGGATTATTCATAGCAAGTAAAAGGTTCGATTGTACACCTGCGTTACCTGCTGCCCATTGAGCTGCTGTCAATGGAAGAAACATAATAGCCTGAGCAAAAATTATCGGCATAACACCTGCCGCACTTAATTTCAAGTTAATGTAATCATTTGCACCAGAACTAACTGCTCCAGCTTCACGACCAACCATTCTTTTGGCCGCTTGGATTGGAATTTTACGAATACCTTGAACAATTAAAATAGTACCAATTACAATAAAGAAGTAAACTACCAATTCAAGTATAAGCAAAATCCATCTATTATTTGCTATCTGACCCAAAACTTCAGATAAAAATGCCTGAGGAAGGCGTGCTATAATACCCACCATTATCAAAAGTGAAATACCATTACCAATTCCTCTGTCTGTTATTTTCTCTCCTAACCACATAGCAAATATTGTTCCAGTGGCTAAAATAATCATATTACTAAACCAAAAAATACCAGGGCTAATGCTTGCATCAACAACCCCTGGAGTTGTTTTAAGGTATAAAATATAACCACTACCTTGTACCAACGTAATAAGTAATGTCAAAAATCTAGTAATTTGATTTATTCTCTTTCTTCCTGACTCACCTTCCTTTTGTTGCAATTTTTGAAAATATGGTACTGCAAATCCCAATAATTGAACTATAATTGATGCTGTGATATAAGGCATTATACCAAGTGCAAAAATGGAACCTTGATTGAACGCACCACCCGTGAAAGTATTAATTAATTGAAGTAAGTCATTTGCCTTACCAGTTTTGGATGCACTTGCCAAAGCCAAGGCATTAACTCCTGGCAAAACAATGTACGATCCTAATCTGAAAACCGCAAGAACTAAAAGTGTAAAAAGTATTTTATCCTTAAGCTCCTTTATGCTCCAAATATTCTTTAATGTTTCTAAAAACTTATTCATGTTTTTATTAATTAAGCATTTACAGTACCTCCTGCTCCTTCAATTTTACTCTTCGCTGTTGCAGAAAAAGCATCTACTTGAACATTGAGCTTTACATTTAACTCACCATTGCCCAATACTTTAACTTTATCTCCTTTATTAATAATACCTTCATTGTACAGGGCTACTTTCGTAATTTCGGTAAGTCCAAAATTATCATGTATTTCCTGCAATCTTGATACATTAATTGCAACGTATGTAATATTATTGATATTTTTAAAGCCTCTTTTAGGTAAACGCATTTGAATAGGCATCTGACCACCTTCAAACGCTCTCTTACTTTTATTACCAGATCTAGCTTTAGCACCTTTATGTCCTTTAGATGCTGTACCTC
>CALFYH010000132.1 GCA_937952155.1 uncultured Saprospiraceae bacterium | reverse complement strand
TAAAATTACATTTTAAATTAATAATCTTAGTCCTGTCAATTAGGGGGCCCGATCAGATAGTTGGAGTTTAACAAATTATTTTGAGAGGTCATTGTCGGAAAAAAATCTTTATCAACCTCATGGATTAAATCAACAGTTTTACATTCAATCTTCAAAATCTCAAATCAATAGAAAATATTCACATCTAGAATTTGAGCGATTGGGTTTTCGACAAAAGTTTACAGAGATCGACCATAACTTAATTGTGTACTATTCCAAACGTATATATGAGGATGATAATTTTAAATCAAAAACAGATAACATATCTGCATATGGCTCTTTACCATTAAAAATGGGTTATGGTAGAATCGAACCGATGACCGATGTATTTTTAGCCCAGTTTTTGATGGATGACCTTCTTGAAGCTGGATTAATAAGCGAAAAATTCACCGAAGAGCAATTATTTGATTTGGCACAGACGATGAGCCGAATAAAGAACGTTCGAGTTTTTGATTATAGACGTGCTAATATTTATCAGTTGACTGAATTGTCCCGATGGATGGAACGAAATGGCATTATTCAGAATATTCAGTCTTTTACGATCTTAAATGACAATTGGACTAATGCGTCTATATTTAGAAGACAACATGGAAAAAGGATTTCATTCGGAGTTGAACCTTGGGCAGAATATTCGAAAATTAATGACTTTGATTCCAATTTCTATTATGGTTCGGGATTTGAGTTGAATTATTATATTGCAAAACCATTGAGCCAATATTCACAATCAGATATTAGTATAACTTTATCGTATGATTTTCAAGCTGGAGATTTGAAAGATTTAGCTCGGATATCAACTGCATACAATTATTCATACAATCCAAATTCTAGAACAACTTATGCCATTAGTCCAAAAGCGAATGTGCTCTTAGCTTCATTAGATGATGCTTATTTTTCGTTAAATTTACCAGTTTCTGTTTCATATTTTATTAACTATAGATCTCGAATCAGTGGTTTTATTGGCGTTAGATATAATTATAATAAGGACAATTTGTTTTACCGTCCAATACGGCTTGAAAATACATCTTATATGATAAATAGGTATGAATTTCTTGGTTTAGATCCATTTGATAACTTTAATAATTTATCTGGAAAACAGCTGCAACTTTTTGGCAATCTTAGTTTTAACTACTCATTTTTCTAAGATAGCTTCAGAACCATAGGTGCATGATCTGAGTATTTTTGTTCACGCCATTCGTGTAGGTAGTAACATTCCTTGATGACTGGACTTATGCTTTTGTGGATATATGTATGATCATATCGAAACCCATTGCCTTGATGGCTGTACCAAGAATATTCTCGCGCATCGCCATGTAGGTATCGAAAAGCATCGATGTAGCTAATATTGTTCATTTGTTTCAACTGGTCTTCGTACCAAAATGAATCGCCAGCTTGATCGATGCCATTGATGCCTGAATTAAAATCTCCTGCTATAATGTATGGCTTGTCGCAATTTTTGAAGTGATCCAGCAAGTATTCAAATAAAGCATGCTTCTTTTTATGCGGTAAATACACACCCATGATTTTGAAAATATCAAACTCTACACTTAGGATATTTTGAGAATACAATGGATCAGATGAAGGATGCAATTGGCTATTGCAAGGTAAAATGGATACAATTAGCACACTGTTAATATCCTTTAGAGCTTGAGTCACAAATTGGTGTCGATATCCTGCTCGAAGTAGGCCGTATCTGAGCTGCAAGCCACTTTCATTATTTCTAAATTCAGAAAGAATACAAACCGTGGGCTTGAGCATAGATATTTGCTGCAAAATCAAATTGACTCGGCTTCCACCACCTTGCAGGATATTCCAGGATAATATAGAGAACATTTAAGCGCCTTTTTTGAGTTTCGCTTCTTCTATACTTCGTTTTAGCGCTTCCATAATATCTACTACTGGTGCAGCATCTTCTTTGGATTCAATACTTACAACTTCTTGGCCATTTACCTTTTTCTGTACCATTTCTAAGACAGCATCACGATAATGATCTTCAAATTTGATATCCGAAAACGATTTTACCATACTATTTATAAGCGTGCCTGCAAGTTGAAGTTGGGCATCATCTACAGCAGTGGTTTTGACATCAGGAATATCTTTTACATTCCTCACTTCATAAGGATATCTCAATTTATACATGATCAATCCATCTTGTTCTGGCATCAAAAGTACTACATCTTCACGTTCTCTGATGACAATGCGACCTACACCGGCTTTGCCTGATTGTAAGAGCGCTTGCTTCAATAAATTGTAGGTTGGATTAGCAATATCACCATTCGGACCGACAAAATACAAGGCTTCAAATCTAGAAGGATGGACTTCGCTGATATCAACAAATGCTTCAATATCAATTACTTTTGTGCTTTTGAGCTTTATGGTATCCAACTCAGCTTTGTTAAATACTACATACCGATCTGGTTCGTATTCATAACCTTTTACAATATTGCCGAAAGGCACTTCTTCTGCACAGCCAGCACATACTTTTTTATAATTGATTTTGCCATGATCCTTGTCATGAAGCTGTTTGAAAGACAATTCACCTTCTGTCTCCAGACCATTAAAAACCTGAATCGGAATAGTGACTAATGAAAAACGAATATGTCCTTTCCAAATTGATCTCATGATATTTTGATTTATTTATGTTGATTATCTACAATTATTTTGCCAATCATTCATCAGTATATTTTAATCTTAAAAAAACCGGTTCTCGCAGTGTTCCATTGGGTGTGATTGACGCATATTGCACTTCGCATTGCTGATCACAATCGATCCAAACCGTATTATATTCTTCTTCTATGTTGATTGTGTATGGTTTTGGAATGATTGTTTTATCACTAATAATTGAAAATATTTCCTTCATCTTTGTTTCATCAAATCCAGTGCCTACTTTCCCTAAATATGTATTGTCATTGATGGAAACAACGTGCAATGCTCCAAAAAGTGTGCTTCGATCACCTTTCCCTTGGGTATAACCAACAATTTTAACATCAATTACAGTTCTTACTTTTATTTTTTGCCAGTTTGAGCTTCTCGCACTTTGGTAAGTAGAATTGATTTTTTTAGCCATAATTCCTTCCATATTATTGGCCTTAGCTGCTTCAAAGAGTGCTACACCATCATTAAAGGATTGACTAATTCTAATCTTAGCATTGGGTTTGAGAATTGTGTCTAACCACTCTTTTCTTTTGTCCAAAGTCAATGAACGACAATCCTTACCATCAAGATACAAGATGTCAAAGACATAGAAACTAGCGTTGTGTTGACTTGGTGTGATAGATTTGGCGTGCATCCGACTTATGATATTGGCAAAAATTGGAATACCTTTATCATCAAGCGAAACCAACTCACCATCAATAACAAAATATTCGCCATCAATGTCTTGTAATTTATCGCATATCTCTGGAAACTGCGTAGAAATATTTCTTCCAGATCTGCTATAAATTTCTATGGTTGCGCCCATCTTTACGGCTTTGGCCCTGATGCCGTCCCATTTCACTTCATAAATGTAATCTGAGTCAAATGGGACACTGAGTGCTTGATCTGCCAGCATAAAATCAAAAGAATCAACTTTTGGCAGTTTAAATTCAGATTCCAATGTAATAAGCCATTGGTTTTCTTTGAATTGAAAAAGGTGATATTCACCATTGAATACTTGACCTTTCAGTCGGAGTTTGTAACTTTTGTCCGTTTTCTGTGATATTTCATATGTGCCACTATCAAATATCCACATTGTGCCGCCACCATATTCATTTTTGGGAATTATACCCTCGAAATCAAGATATTTTACAGGATGATCCTCTGTTTGTATCGCCAATCGTTTGCAATTTGCTTCCAATGGCATGCCTTTGGGAATAGCCCAAGATTTCAATACGCCATCTTCTTCGATTCTCAAATCATAATGTAGGTTTTGAGCATCATGTAGCTGAATGACAAATCGGTTACTACTTGAATGCGCATCTTTTACAGGAAGAGGCTCAGCCGTTTTTTCAAAATTGCGTTTTTTTGCATAATTTAGTAATACTTCAGCATCATTTTGATCATCTTTTTGCAAATCATGGATATTGGTCGATTTCTGATTGTAATCATTCCAAGGTTTTTGGTTGATTAGGTATTCAGCAGCATTTCTTACATTGAATTGAGCTGATGAATGTATATCCTTTAAATCATCATAGCTCAATGGCATACTCACTGGTGCTCCAGGTTTTGCCCTAGTGCTAAGTGGACAAACACAAGTTTGTGAGTCATGATTGCGATAGATGTCGATCAGGATTTTTCCTTGTCTTTTTTCTTTGCTGAGTTTTAAGGTGCATTGGCCATTATAATTTATAAACTCCTGACCCAATTTTTTTGCTGTTTCGAAGACTTCTATTCTCGAATACATAGGAAAAATTGGTACATAAATATGAAGTCCTTTACTACCACTCGTCTTGATGTGTGGATGGTATCCTTTGTCTTCCAACATGTTGTACAGATCAATCGCAGTAGTCTTTATAGTGTCAAAACTTAATCCTTCCGCTGGATCCAAATCAAAAATGATGGTGTCTGGATTTGAAGGTGCTTGCATTTGGGTATTCATAGAGTGTATTTCTAAGCTTGCCAAATTGGCCAAATACACCAAATCTGCTTTTTTACTTGGACATATATAGCTAATGTCATCTGTTTTGTAAAGATTAATCCATTCGGGTGTAAAATCAGGCGCATTTTTTGAATAAAACTTAGGTCCATCAATGCCATCTGGGTACCTTATAAGACTAAGTGGCCTATGTGCAACCAAAGGAAGCATATATTCACAAACCGAAAGATAATATTGAATGAGTTCAGCTTTAGAAATGTTGTCGACAGGCCACAATACCTTTTCAAGATTTGTGAGTTTTAATGTGATACCATCTACGTTTGTGTTGATTTGCGACAAATTGATTCTTCTTGTTGAAATATTTAGACGTTAAAATCCAAAATAGCTACCAAATAAAATATTATATTGGTGAAAGAAAAAATATTGATTTGCACTATCATTTATGGAATAAGTTGTTCTGATGTCATTCATATTTATATAGCCCAACTTGTATTCAGATTGGATAAAGAAGTAATTGCCGATTTTGATTTGAAGGGCAGCTAGAAAATTGGTTCCAAAGCCGGCAAGATGAAACTTGTCATGACGTTCAAAATTGAGTAGGGTAGCATCCGTTCGTGGCACAAGGACGCCGAGCCCCAAACCAGTGTCTGCCAATAGAGAAATTTTCTTCCATTTAAGTAGATCAAATTGTTTTCTGACATCTACATTGAGATAATTTAGTCCATCGGTATGTTCAAATTCCAAGAAACCTTTGCCCAAAATAACTGAATTGTCATTGTATTCGCCATCATAACCAGAATTCGTATCATGAATGTAACCTGCTATTTTTACAATTTGATTTGGTCTAGCTACATACTTCATATGATCTGCCCCTAATGAAATACTCCAAGATTCGTTTATAAAATAACCTAATCTGAAATTGTATTGAGGAATAGTCATATTTGACGGATTGAGATAAATGCGTGGGCTAAAGTTGCTTTGTTTGTCATCGGCTACCACATCTTTCAAGGTAAAATCATAGGATTGCCCTTTAAAATGAATATCGGATTGCGTATAGACTTCCTTATTCCAGCCCCAGTAAATATAAAATCTACCTTTGTTGGGCTTCAGCATGTGTGTCTGTACTTCCTGTGAGATTGCCAAAACATTACCTACAAAAAGACATGCGAGTAAAATCAGGATTTTTTGGTTAGCTTTCATTGCGAAAATTTTGTGGTATATCTTAAAACAAGGTGTGCATAAATATAATATGTGGTAAAACCAATGGTATTTCCTATTTTCTGGTACTATTTACCTTCAGTTAGACACACTAAAATATCGTACCTTGAGTTACAGAACACAAGGTAATGTTGTAGCAAATTTTTTCCAAATTTAAAGTGCGGTAAATTGCTTATTTTTGCATTTTTTTCGGAGTAAGTGCCGATATTTGAAGTAAGAATTTAACAAATCGCATCACATGTATTACGTCAGGGACATCACAGTAAAATACGGAGAAAGAGTGCTATTGGACGAAGTGAGTTTTATGATCAGTCCTAAAGAACGCATCGGACTCATAGGTCGCAATGGAGCAGGAAAATCTACACTACTAAAAATTATTGCCAGTGAAAGCCGGCCAGATAGTGGATTTCTGGAGTTCCCATCAAAAACAACCATTGGATACTTACGTCAAGAATTTGAGCTAAACGAGACTAGGATTCTGCTAGATGAAGCTATGTCATGCCATGAAGAAGCATTTTTGATCCAAAATCAGCTGGATGCCATCAACTTGGAGTTGGGCGAACGACAAGATTTCGAGAGCGATTCTTACGCAAGACTACTTGAAGATCTTTCATCTCTGACAGGAAGATTGGAGCATTTTAATTACGCGACACTTGAAGTAGAAACTAGAAAAATCCTTAAAGGACTTGGGTTTACGGACCTTGATTTCGCCCGCAAAGTATCAGAGTTTAGTGGTGGATGGAAGATGCGTATTGAGCTAGCCAAACTACTCCTTAGAAGTCCTGAACTTTTGATGTTGGACGAACCGACAAATCACTTGGATATTGAGTCAATCATTTGGTTGGAAAATTACCTGATCGATTATCCAGGTACTGTCATCGTCATATCTCACGATATTCAGTTTTTGGAAAATGTGTGCAACCGCATCATAGAAGTGGAAGCCGGTGATGTCTATGATTATAAGCTGAGATATAGCCAGTTTATTTCCGAAAAGGAAAAACAAAAGACCATACAACAATCAGCATACGAAAACCAACAGCGTGATATCGCCCAAAAAGAAAAGACCATTTCGAGATTTATGGCTAAGGCCACGAAAACGAAAATGGCCCAAAGCATGCAGAAGCAACTGCAAAAAATAGATAAGATAGAAGCGCCTGTCGAATTGTCCAAGGCGATGAATATCCGATTCGCTGAGGTGCCGAGGTCGGGTAGAGATGTAATCAGAACCGTTAATGTTTCGAAGTCATTTGGCGAGAAAACAGTTTTTAGTGATATAAATGTTGTCATAGAAAGAGGCGATAGAGTAGCTTTTGTAGGCCAGAATGGTCAAGGAAAAACGACGATGGCCAAGATTATTGCTGGATTATTGCCCGCATCATCCGGTAATATCGAACAAGGATCAAACATGTTTTTGTCATTTTATGCACAAAATCAATCTGAGCTCTTGGATCTGAAAAGTACTGTACTTCAGATCATGGAGGATAAAGCGCCAGAAGATATGAGACCACGAGTAAGAAATATTTTAGGTTCTTTTTTGTTTTCAGGTGACGATGTTGAGAAAAAAGTATCGGTACTCTCTGGAGGCGAAAGAGCTAGACTGGCAATGGCTTCTCTTATCATGCGTCCATGTAATTTTTTGATATTGGACGAACCGACCAACCATTTAGACATCTATTCAAAGGAGATATTAAAAAATGCACTTAAAGAATACACAGGGTCATTATTGGTGATCTCACACGACAGGGAGTTTTTGTCAGGATTGACATCCAAAGTTATCGAGTTTAAAGACGGATCTACACGCGAATATCTGGGCGATATCGAATATTTCTTATCTAAGAAGAATATGGATAACATGCGTTCTGTCGAATTGCAAAAGACAGATAATGAAGAAAGTAAGTCGTCAGATAAGACCAAGAAAAAGCTGGATTCGGAAGATGAACGCCGCATCAAAAAGCAAATAAATCAGGTAGAAAAGGAGATTTCTCGACTCGAAAATGACATAGCGCTTATAGAAATATCCTTGGCTGATCCCAATTTCTACGCTACACCACAGTTTATGGAGACCAACAAAACCTATAAAATCAAACAAGATCAATTGGAAGCCAAGATGCTTGAATGGGAAACACTCGCTTTTGAATTGGAAGGATTTTAAGGACTAGCCACCAGCTTTTTTTGCTTGTTTATAGCCCATGTCAAGTAGGATTTGCATGACCTTGTCTCGGTGATTGCCTTGAAGCAAGATCTCACCATCTTTGACAGCACCACCTACACCGCACTTTGTCTTTAGCGTTTTACCCAAAGATTCCAATATGGTTTCAGGGCCAGTAAATCCTTTTATCAAGGTAACTTCCTTGCCGCCTCTTTGTTTTTTGTCTATGTGGACGCGTAGTATCTGTAGTGCAGGATTAAATACGGATTTTGGTTCTTCTTCCTCTTCAGGGGCATTTTCAGGATTTCCCAATAATCTGAAATCATCCCAAGATATCTTGACTTCTTTTTTACTCATTGATTCAGCCGGTTTATAAGTGAATTAAGCTTTTATTCGTTTCCAATTGTAATTGATCATACGCAGTATCTGCAATCCCAAATCATCCGTACCAAACCACGAATTGGCCAAAACAATGACGGCAGTATTGGTCTCTCGCACTAAGCCTACAAATGCTGAATGACCCGATGTCTTTCCCGTGTGAGTCAGGATATCGAAGTCGTTCATGTGAATGGTATGCCAGCCCATTTGAATGCCTAGTCTGTCATTAAAACTCTTTGCATTTTGTTCTCCCACCAAGCTTGAGTCCAATGCTGGTTTGTCTAGAAATCCATTTACAAACTGAACCAAATCTGTTGGAGTCGTTTTGATACCTTCAGAAGCTTTGAAAGATGAAAAGATCCAAGGTGGCGTGACTTTCTGGCTTCTATCATAGCCAGGCGCGATCAGGTTTTGCTTCTTTTCAGGAAAATCTACAAAGGAATTGCCCATAGAAAGTGGTATAAATATGGCTTCTCGTATGGCGTCATCGAAACTCTTGCCAGTGACTTTTTCGGCTATTAGTTCCAACAATGCATAATTTGTATGGCTGTACACAAAGCTATTTTTTTCAGGAATATAATCTCTATAATACTTCAGTAAATCAGCGTAGGTATAATGTGCATATGGGCTGCGGAGATCTTTTTCCTTTTTGCCAAAAAATGCTGGCCTTTTCGGAAAACCAGATTGATGATGAATAAGATCAGAAATAGTGAGTTTTGAAAGACGTGGATTTTGGAAGTCTAATTGGATGTAATTATTTACAGGATCTTCCAAGGAAATTTTGCCTTCTTTGACCAATGTTGAGATCAAAGTTGCCGTAAATACCTTAGTGATACTTCCTATTTCGAATATATCATCTGATGTCAATTTTATATCTTCACCTTTTACCTTATTGCCAAATGCATAATGAAATACTCTATCATTGTCTATAACACTTACTATAAATCCAGGTGTTTTTTTAAAGTCAATCTCTGTGTCGAATCTGATGATTTTGTCAATTTCTGTGCGCAAATCATCGGATTGCCCCAAAATCTTGACTTGTATTAAGGTAATAACTAACAACAAAATGGATGCTCTGAAATATGTATTCATAACACAAAAATAGAAGTTTTTTTTTGAAAATTCAGATCGGAAGAGCACACGTCTGAACTCCAGTCACTGACCACTATCTCGTAT
>CALFYH010000131.1 GCA_937952155.1 uncultured Saprospiraceae bacterium | reverse complement strand
CGTCCCAAAGATTTTGATATTTGGCTTCAATGACGGCTTTTGTATCGGCATCATCTATGATATTTTTGGCCGATGACAAAGCATACGCTTTAGATGCTAAGACACTTTGAGCGCGGCCTTTTTGATCATAATTTCTATTATTTTCTGCTATTTCCGATAGGTATCTAACACGCTGTGGCGGGATGATATATATTTTTTCACTTTCTCCTACTGGTAAGTCTATCGAAGAAACAAGCTCAGCTTTTGTTTTATGATTTATAATTGTCAATAATTGTTTGTACAATTTATTGGTACCAGGATCATTAAATTGTGAAGCTATTGTACCGAATACGGGCATTTGGTCTGGGTCTGTGTCCCAAAGATTGTGATTTCTTTGATACTGTTTTCTCACATCTCTAAGTGCGTCTAAAGCACCTTTTTTGTCAAACTTGTTTATAGCAATAATGTCTGCAAAATCCAACATGTCAATTTTTTCAAGCTGGGAAGCAGCACCATATTCTGGAGTCATGATGTACATGGACACATCAGAATGATCCACAATTTCTGTGTCTGACTGTCCTATACCTGAAGTTTCGAGGATGATCAAATCAAAACCTGCTGATTTCAATACATTTACCGCACCTTGTACGTATTTTGATAATGCCAGATTGGACTGTCGGGTAGCAAGCGACCTCATATACACACGATCATTGTTTATTGCATTCATCCTGATACGATCTCCGAGTAGCGCGCCTCCTGTTTTTCTTTTGGATGGATCTACAGAAATAATACCAATTGTTTTGTCCTTAAAATCCATCAAAAACCTTCGGACTATCTCATCCACCATGCTGGATTTACCAGCGCCACCTGTTCCTGTGATACCCAAGACTGGAACATCTTTTGCTGCTGCTTTCAGACTTTCAAAAAACGCTGTATGATTTTCGGGAAAGTTTTCAAAAGAAGAAATGATTCTCGCAATGTTGTGGGTCTGCTGCGGTGTGAGATCTTTAATATTTTTATTTATGGTCTCGCCAACAGGGAAATCACATTTTTCTATCAAATCATTTATCATGCCTTGCAATCCCATCGATCTTCCGTCATCAGGTGAGTATATGCGTGTGATACCGTATTGATGCAAATCTTCGATCTCAGATGGTAAAATGGTACCACCGCCACCACCGAAAATTTTGATATGGCCACAACCTTTTTGTTGCAATAGATCAAAAATGTATTTAAAGTACTCGTTATGTCCACCTTGATATGAAGTAATGGCGATACCTTGTACATCTTCCTGAATAGCGGTCTCTACGATTTCTTGTGCAGACCTGTTGTGACCAAGATGGATTATTTCAGCACCAGATCGCTGCATGATCCGACGCATAATGTTGATAGCAGCATCGTGACCATCGAAAAGTGATCCCGCAGTGACAATTCTAATATTATTGATTGGCGAGTAGATATGTTCTTCTGACATTTGGAAAATTGATTAGGTGGTGCAAAAATACGAATTTTCCATTCTGAATGGTTGATTATCTGTCAGAAGAAGGATAAAGTGTTAATTTTGCAGTAAATCACAAGGCATATGCAGTTTGGCTTATACAATATATTACAATTAGCAGGAGCAGTTGGGATTTTTATCTATGGTATGAAGTTGATGAGTGAGTCAATACAACGTGCTGCAGGTGACCAATTCAGAGCAGCTATTGACTATATTACTAAAAATAAATGGATGGGATTTCTGACGGGATTTCTCATTACAGGTTTGGTACAATCTTCATCGGCCACCACAGTGATGACAGTGAGTTTTGTAAACGCCGGCTTGTTTACTGCTGTCGAATCAGTGGGACTTATCCTTGGAGCGAATGTGGGTACAACAGTAACTGGCTGGATAGTTTCATTATTTGGGTTTAAAGTGAATCTAGGTTTTTATGCCTTGCCTATCATGGCAATAGGCGTTCCGATGATTTTCATTACTTATGGCAAAACAAAATATTGGGGTGAGTTTTTGATCGGATTTGCCATGATTTTTTTGGGCTTGGGTTTTATGAGAGAAGCAACACCTTTGCCTACAGATTATGTTCAGGCATTTGAATGGCTCAAAGGTTTTACCGACAATGGGGCT
Source organism: uncultured Saprospiraceae bacterium (assembly GCA_937952155.1). Classification (GTDB taxonomy): domain Bacteria; phylum Bacteroidota; class Bacteroidia; order Chitinophagales; family Saprospiraceae; genus OLB9. Next base: position 7,432 of record CALFYH010000131.1, on the reverse strand, counting down.
TGGTCACGAATATTTTTTGTAATAATAGGTGCCATTATAACAGTACTTGTTCAGTCGTCTAGTGTTGCTATGGCTATTACACTTACTATGTGCGCTCAAGGTTGGTTGCCAGCCGAGATAGCAGCATCATTGATTTTGGGTGAGAATATAGGAACTACTTCGACGGCTATGATAGCGGCAGTTGTGGCAAATAGAGAAGCAAAGGTTGCAGCACGCATACATTTTATGTTCAATCTCATTGGAGTTGCTTGGATGGTCATCATTTTACCTTGGTTTTTGCCATTATTGTCAGATTTTCTAATGTTTGCTTTTGGAATGGGTGATCTATACAGAAATACATTAGATATGACATTAGGGCTTTCGGCTTTTCATACAGTCTTTAATCTTGTCAATGCACTAATATTTATAAATGCTACCGAATGGCTTACCCAAATCTCATCTTTTACGATAAGTGACAATGGAAAACATAAAAATCAAAAATACGAGACCACAAACTTTTTGAAAAATGCGGAATTGTCTCCAGAGATTGCTATTATTCATATCCAAAAGGAAACTCAAAATTTTGGAAATGTATTGATGACAATCGCCGAACTCTTTCAAAATATTGTCAATACCACAGATGATAAAAAACAATTGAAACTAATCAATAAATTAAAACAGTATGAAGAGTTGACGGATAGACTGGATGACACCATTACCGAACATATCACATTGCTCTCAAAGAAAGAAGTTTCGAATGCAACAAATCAATTTTTTAAGTCTGCCGTAAGGGCTTGTAATGATATGGAAAGAGTAGCAGATTTGTATGTTCAATTGGCAAAAACTATGCAGAACAAAATAGAAAACAATATTTATTTTTTACCAGAACAAAGGGATCGAATCAATGAAATTTTGTTTTTGATAAGCGAGTCGCTTGTCACATTATCAGAAAATCTATCGGTTATTGATTTTAAAGATATCAATAAATACAAAGCAAACAAGGTTTATAAAGAATTAAAGCGTCAAATCTCTAGTATCAAAACACATCATCACCATCAATTAGGTAATCCAACCTATAACTTAAAAGGTGCTATGGTGTATAGCAATGTATTTCAGACATTAGAATTGGTAAACAATCATATTTATAGTGTTACTGAATCATTGATTTATGAAGGATAAATTTATTGGTTTGAAGGACTGATTTTCTCAATTTCTTCTTCTATACTTCGCAACTTGGACTTACAGAATGCTGAAAGCTCGGCGGCTCTCTTCAGCTTTTCGCTAAGCTCATCTAGACCAGTCTCATCGGATTGAATGGACGAAAGTATATCGTTAAGCTCAGCATAAGCGGTATCATATGACATTTTTTTGGCCATGCAGGTTTATTATTTTTTGCGAAGATAAAGCGAAAAACCAAGAGACCAAGAAGACCATATAATTGTTTTTCATTTTAATAGACAAATTCAATATTGTCTGATATAAAATAAAGTCAAATATTGGCTATAACAAGTATTTTATCATAAATATAGCTGCATTCATCTATAAAAAGTGTGGCACATAAAACAATATTCTCAACTTTGTCATTATAATGTCAAATTTCATCAAAATGAATGGTTTAAGATTTACTTTATGTGTGTTGTTGATAGGTTTGGGTACGATTGCCCAAGCTCAGTTTCCTATGGGCGGATCCAAAGGCCCGACTATCAAGGGAAAGATAGAAGGCAAAATTATTGATTCTCTGACGCAGAATGCAGTAGGATTTGCTACGATATCTTTGAAGAAAAAAGGTAGCTCTATTGTAATAGATGGAGTCTTGTCCAATGAAGATGGGACATTTGTTTTCGAAAATGTAGTGACTGGTGCCTATGACATGAATATCTCATTCTTGGGTTATAACGAAAAAATGGTGACTGCTACTACTACTTTGAAGGAACCCGATGTCAATATAGGAGCGATAAGTCTTTCTTTATCCAGTGTCCTTCTCGATGCAGTAGAGATAAAAGAAGAAAAAGTATTGGTAGAAAACAGGGCAGACAAATTGGTTTTTAATGCCGAAAATGACGCATCGATTGCTGGTGGAGATGCCACGGATGTACTACGCAAAGTGCCGATGCTTTCAGTTGATCTGAATGGAAATGTCTCTCTGCGAGGCTCACAAAATGTAAAAATTCTCATCAATGGCAAGCCTTCGGGCATGTTTGCAAGCAATGTAGCTGATGCGCTCAAAATGTTTCCTGCCGATCAGATAAAAAAAGTAGAGGTCATCACGTCTCCATCGGCCAAATATGATGCTGAAGGTAGTGCCGGACTTATCAATATCATCACGAAAAAGCAGAACATCGAAGGAATAGCTGGTAGCGTCAATGCATCAGTTGGTAACAGACAGAATAGCCTGTTTACCAATCTAAATGTGGGTAAAGGCCGATTTGGTGTGAGTTCTAGTGCTGCATTGTTTTACTCTACGCCAGCAAAAGGAACTACAGAATTTTACAGATATGATAGCCTAACACAAGGCTTGATCACCCAAAATGGTTCACAAAAAACATCTAGACTCGGTGGTCATGGATCAGTAAGTGCTTTTTATGATTTTAATGGATATAATAGTATCAACTCCTCTATTAATTTCAGAGGATTTGGCTTTGATCTCAATGGTGGTACCAATGGAAATATAAATGATCCAGCCACTGGTTTTAAAGACGTATTCACTCGTACGAATATTGGAAACAACTTTTTTGGAGGATATGATTGGAATACAGATTATACAAGAAAATTCGAAAAGCGAGAAGGTCAAGAGCTTTCAGTCGGTGTCCAATATTCAAGACAAAACAATGATCAAGATTTTGATATTATCGAGTCTCATGAAGTAAAATTGCTCGATAGAAATACGAAAGTTGTCAATGACGGAACCAATCATGAAACAACCTTACAAATAGATTATACCCATCCGTTTACAAAATCAATAAAACTCGAAACAGGAGCCAAAACCGTAATTAGAAATATAATAAGCGATTATGATACTCAGAAATTTGATATTGCCACGGGATATTCTCCACTTATTGAGCAATTCAAATATGATCAGGATGTTTATGCAGGATATGCATCATTAAACTTTCAGATAGCAAAAAAATACTCAGTAATCACAGGCTTGCGGTACGAGCAGACGAAAATCGGCGGTAGTTTTGATAAGTCGAAGGAGCTGAATTTTAGTGGAATAAAGTACGAAAATGCGCTTCCAAATTTTACCATAAGCCGTACATTTTCTGGATTCAGAACACTCAAGCTTTCATATAGTCAAAGGATACAGCGACCGAGCTTGCAGTTTATAAATCCATTCAATAACAACAGCGATTTTGTAAATAGAACTCAAGGTAATCCAAAACTTAATCCAGAATTGGTTCAGCAAGTGGAGCTTGGATATAATTTTACTTATAAAGGTTTCACGACATTCTCATCCTTATTTTATAAATACACAGATGGTATTATTGAACAGGTCTTAGGATTTGATACCATCACGAGCCTATCGGTAAATACCTTCCAAAACATCGGTACAAATAACTCTATAGGTCTTAATACATTCATAACCAAAACAGTTAATCTAATTACACTTCGCACTGGTGGTAACATAGCAACATACAATGCTAAAGGTACAGTCAATGGAGTGCCTGCCGAGCGAAGCAGCTATGAATATAATATCTTTTTGAATGGCGAAGTGAAAATAAGCGGAACCTTTAAAGCCGACTTTTTTGGTTTTTTTAGATCTCCAGTTAGGACGATTCAAGGAGATAATCCTTCATTTACTATCTATGGAATGGGAGTCAGAAAAGAGTTTAAAAACTCGTCTGTAGGTATAACACTCATCGAACCTTTCAATGCCGACAAATATTTCAAGTCAAATGTTAATACCAATCATGTCAGGCAGACGTCATCATTTAGCATTCCATTCAGGTCGATTGGTGTCAATTTTAGGTACAAATTTGGAAATGTGGACTTCAAAGAGCGTAAATCGAAGGTAAAAAATACAGACCAAAAACAAGGCCAAGACAATCAAGGTGGCGGTATGGGTAATGGGACATCTACCCAAGGTTCGTGATATTTAGGTTATTGCTTTTTTCTTATGATATATTTACAAAATGTCCAGTTTTTTAATTAATAAACTGGACATTTTTGTTTGCCAATAATTAAATTAAGGATAAAATATTCCCAATTCCCAAGATTAATGGCTTTCATTTCTGTTTTTAGTGTCCTTGCTTTCAAATACATCTTGTACAAAAAATAAAATTACCTACATTTGTTGTAAAATATTAACTTATGTCTGATGCGTGGAAGGTAGGAAAAGAGGATAAGAAGGGAATTCTAAGGGAACAGGAGTACTGTATCCTTGTTGGTGTCATCACAAAAGATGAAGACGAAGCTCAAGTGATGGAGTATCTTGATGAGCTAGATTTTTTGGCAAATACTGCTGGAGCAATTACCAAAAAGGTATTTACCCAGAAAATGCCGCATCCAAATGTCAAAACATTCGTTGGTTCAGGCAAACTAGAAGAGATAAGGGAATACATAGAGCGAAATGAAGATATCACCTTGGCCATCTTTGACGAAGACCTTACGGGCAAACAAAATAGTTTTCTGGAGGAATATCTCAAGGTCAAAATCGTGGACAGAAGTACGTTGATACTCGATATTTTTGCCGAAAGAGCACAAACAGCACAAGCCAAAACACAGGTGGAATTGGCTCAAATGCAGTATCTATTGCCAAGATTGAGAGGTCTATGGACACACCTAGAACGACAACGTGGTGGTATCGGTATGCGCGGACCGGGAGAGATGGAGATCGAGACAGACCGAAGGATTATCCGAGATAAAATCGCTTTACTAAAGAAAAGACTTGAGAAAATAGATCAGCAAGCACAGACACAACGTAAAAACAGAGGCGAACTGATTCGCGTCTCTTTAGTCGGATATACCAATGTAGGTAAGTCCACACTCATGAATGTTTTAAGTAAATCTGATGTTTTTGCAGAAAACAAGTTATTTGCGACGTTAGATACGACTGTACGAAAAGTAGTATGGGAGACAATGCCTTTTTTACTATCAGATACAGTCGGATTTATCCGCAAATTGCCGCATCATTTGGTCGAAAGTTTTAAGTCCACCTTGGATGAAGTAAGAGAAAGTGACATCCTAGTGCATGTGGTCGATATTGCACATCCGCAACACGAAGATCATATCCTTACTGTCCAAAATACACTCAATGATCTGGGCGCCAGTGATAGGACGACACTTATGGTTTTTAATAAAGTAGATCTTTATAGGGAGAAGTATTTTGATGATTATCTAGATCAGGGAACTAAAAAAGAAATCATGCAGGAAATCCGCGAAAAATTTACCAATTTATACAATTTTCCCAACGTACTTATCTCGGCTACAGATAAAGAAAATATTGATCAATTGCGTGATACTTTACGGGAAATGATCATGCAGGAATACAAAGTGCGTTATCCTTTTCAGGTAAAATCGTGGTAATTCTCCATAAAAAATCGAAAAGCAATGTTAGATATTCTTCAAAAGTATGCTCACCTCTTAGTGCATTATTGTTTGGAAATCAAACCAGATGAAAAGCTATATATTTCCACTACTACTTTGGCAGAGCCGCTACTTAGAGAAGTGTATAGAGAAGCAGTAAAAGCAGGTGCATTAGTGGATTTCAATATGAGTTTCCGGGAGCAAAACCGGATATTTATCGCAGAAGCCAATGACCGACAATTGGATTATGTACTACCTGCTTATAAGGAAATGATGGTAAGTTATGATGCGTATTTAGTCATCAGAGCGCCATTCAATATCAGAGAAGATATGTCCAATGATCCGAAAAAATCTGCAAGAAGACAAGATGCCCTTCATATTGTAAATCAAATATATACCGAAAGAATAGCTGATCGTAGTCTCAAGAGATGTCTATGTCAGTTTCCGACACAGGCTGCGGCTCAAGAAGCCGGAATGAGTCTCGAAGAATACGAATATTTTGTTTATAATGCATGCCACTTGTATAGTGATGATCCATCAGCTGAGTGGATTAAAGTCCGCAACCAACAGCAACACATCGTAGATTTTCTCAATCAATGCGACAAAATCACCTATAAAAACAAAGCAAGTGATATTAGTTTTAGTGTGAAAGGCAGAACATGGATCAATTCTGATGGAAGATCCAATATGCCCAGCGGAGAAGTATTCAGCAGTCCTATCGAAAATAGTGTCAATGGTACGATACATTTTGACTACCCAACAGTTTTTATGGGACATGAAGTAGCTGGTGTGACATTAATTGTTTCTGAAGGTAAGGTCATCGATTGGCAAGCAGAAAAAGGCAAAGAATTTCTTGACCATATCTTTACTATTGATGGTGCAAGGCATTTTGGAGAAGTCGCAATAGGTACAAATTACCAGATACAGAAACCTACAAAAAACATTTTGTTTGATGAAAAAATAGGTGGTTCAGTTCACATGGCATTGGGGCAATCTTACAAACAAACAGGAGGCCTTAACAAATCACCGATACACTGGGATCTCATTTCCAACATGAAAGATGGCGGAGAAATATGGGCAGATCACAGACTGATTTATAAAAATGGCAAATTCCTTTTAGGAGAATAAATAATTAAATTTGCAAATTAGTACAAAAATAAACGCTTTCATCAAGCTGATAAAGACTTCTTTGCAAGGCGAAGAAAGAGATTATACGCAAGGAAGTATAAGGCAAGCAATATTTTTATTAGCAATTCCTATGATTTTGGAATTGAGCTTGGAGAGTGTTTTCGCCTTGGTTGACATGTATTTTGTAGGCAAGCTTGGACATAATGCCATTGCAGTTGTCGCATATACCGAATCGATGGTCACTATGGTATATTCTGTCGCTATCGGGTTGAGTACTGCAGCCACTGCAATTATAGCGCGGAGAGTCGGAGAGAAAGATTTGCTAGGTGCCTCAAAATCTGCTTTACAATCCATCATCATTTCATTAGTGTTGTCAGCTTTGATAGGCATTTTTGGATATATTTATGCACCTCAAATGTTGCGATTCATGGGAGCATCGGATGATGTGATCAAGCAAGGAGTTGGCTTCACTCGAATAATGTTTGGATATAACGTTGTGATCATGCTCTTATTTTTAATAAATGGTATTTTTCGTGGAGCTGGAAATGCAGCCTTGGCGATGAAGAGTCTTTGGATCGCAAGTATTGCCAATATTATTTTAGTGCCCATATTAATTTACGGTATTGGTCCATGGCGTGGTTTTGGACTCGAAGGAGCCGCTATTGCCACTTGTATCGGTAGAGGATCGGGCGTTTTGTATCAAATATACCACTTGTTTTATGGTAGAGGCATGATTAAATTAAATATCCAAAATTTAGCTCCAAATGTTTCTGTCATAAAATCTATTCTTAAACTAGCTTGG
>CALFYH010000130.1 GCA_937952155.1 uncultured Saprospiraceae bacterium | reverse complement strand
ACTCTTTCCCTACACGACGCTCTTCCGATCTTACATCAATTCTAAGTCCTATGTTTCTTGGTGCTTCTATCAGTGCTGGACGCAATGTATATTCTATATTGAATACATTATTGAGCAAAGCGGTGATCGTTAATACGCCTATTTCATAAGATACTCTTGTATCAATCAGATGATATCCTTTATTGTGACTGTCTCGATAAGCCGCAATACCGAAAACATCTGGATTTTCTACTGTAATGGGTAGAATATAGAATGGCTCTTCGAAAGCGCGATCAATATTTATAAAATGGCTCGTGTATTGATAGGATATGCCCCATTTAAATTTAGATATTTTTGCTTCTGCATCCATTTTTATTTGGTGCTTTGATCTGTATTTAAGGACATTGATACCTGCTTTTGCCTCAGAAATGCTTGTATTTATAGTATCAGATGATGCAAAATTTTTATAAATAGGATTTATGTACGTATAGCCACCAAATACCTTAATAGGAATATCAAAGAAGTTAAATTCGCCAGCAATTCCTGTTTCTAATCCCGATATTCTTGTGTCACCAACATTTAAAGGTTTAAACCCAAATTTCGGTAAGCCCAAAAAGGTAAATTCAATCATGTTATTATATTCGGAAATAAATGCTGCAGCATCTAGATACCCTTTAAATCCACCTAAAGAAAAACCTTGTTTGAATCCCAACTCAGATGACCAGCCTGTTTCAGGTTGTAATAATGGATTCGAAAAGATAGAAAATATCCCAAATGTGGTGGTGACAAACCTTTCGGTCAATGTAGGATAACGATATCCTTGTCCATATGATGCTCTAAGTGATGAATACTGAGCTAGCTTATAATTCGCAGAAAGTCTGCCTATAAGTTTATCATCGGTAACTTCGCCATTCGGTATCTTGATGCCATCAAATACTTCTGGACTATTTTGTTTTATAAATTCATATCTAACGCCACCTGAAATAGTGAGTTTGTCATCAAAAAATGTCTTGTCTGCTTGGACATAAGCTGCATGATTTTGTCCTGTAAATGTAGTGTCTCCTAATATCTGTGAATTTGTTTTATTCCATGAAGCAACTATACCTGTAGTCAGCATCACTTGGGCCTTGTCAAATTTTCGCTGAAATTGGTATTCTAGATATTGGTTTGCAGAGTTGTTGGATTGGTTTGTATTGTTTTTATTGTCGATCAATATCGTCCTTCCCATCAATTTGTGCCTGTTCTTGTAAGTGTCATAGAACGTTACCGAAGGATCTATATAAATCCGAGTGGACATCTTGTCTGAGACCGTGCCATCAAACGGCTGCATAGCTCCAGATTTTCCATCTTTCCAAATAAAAAAACTGTTGCTCTTTGTCGAATTTACCATGCCAGACAATTGAAAAGTAAGTGCGTCCGAGTATCGATACCGAAGATTAACATTGGCTCTACCTCTTCTCTCATTGGTAAATTGGTTGTAGCCTTCTAGCAAATAATACATTCCACTTCCAATAAAATCTAGCTTTCCAAATTTCTGTTTATGTACAACACTGTAATTATTGTCATATCGCACTTTATTTCCCCACCATTTTTTGGATTTGTCTTTTGGTGATAAAAAGATGTTGCCACCAACAGAAAACCTTGTTTCAGGTGTGGATTTAGCATACGATGACCTGAAATTTATGATGCCATTGAGTGCTGCAGATCCATATAAAGCTGAAGCGGCGCCTTTTACAATTTCTATTTGGGATAAATTCTCTATTGGGATATCATTCCAATTGGGAAATCCTGCATCTGGTTGTAAAGCTGGTATGTCATCTATGAGCAACATCACTCTACTGCCTGCACCATACGAATATCCAGATCCACCTCGGATATTTGCCTGACCATCAAGTATTTGAACACCTGGAACCTTATTCAAAATTTTGTCAGAACTCACGGCATTTACACTGCGCAAGAGATCAGGTTTCAAAATATCTACACTTACCGTTGCTTTATTGATGTTTTGTTCATATCTGGATCCTGTAACTGTCACAAGATCGAGTGCTTTTGCTATTTCGCTCATATAAATTTCCGCTGGCAAATCATTTGCGCTTAAGCAATTGAATTGCAATGTATTATACCCAATATATGAAAGCGTTACTTTAACGGGAAAAGTCTCTGTTATTAGGCTAAAATGACCGTCAACATCCGTGGAAGTTCCATAACTACCTAATGTGACGTTAACGCCTATTAGTGGTTCTTTTGTTTGTTCGTCCAAAACTTTACAAAGTTTGGGCTGACAAAAGGCGATAATAGGAAAAATCAGCACACAAAAAATAATAGAAAG
>CALFYH010000129.1 GCA_937952155.1 uncultured Saprospiraceae bacterium | reverse complement strand
GTATAAAAGCAGTAGGATGTGTAAGATTGTTTATTTTATTGCCAATCTGAACCATTTCTGACTGTAAAGAAGCTGTAATGTGACCTGTGATTTCAGATGAAAACCCAACAAAAACTGGAATTACTGATTTTAAATTTAATTCGTTGATAATATATTCTATAACTTTTGGGTCCTGATTTTTGAGAATGCCCAAATAATTGATTTGTAAATTCTTGAAATGATTATGGTATGAAGACAGTTTATGAACGATTCCTTTTGAGATAGGATCATCTGCTACAATAATTGCTAATCCATTTTTATTAAATATTTCTATATCCTGATCTTTTCCCAAAATATTGCTAAAAAATAATTGAGATGAAAAGTCATTTGGATCAGCTTCAAAATAGGATAAAAGCATATTATATTATTTTTTGCAAAGATAATTGTTTTGATGAATAATAAAAATCTATTAAGTATAAATCATTGTGAGTAAGCCTAGTGTATAATTTCATTCAAATAAGTATGATTTGCATCATTTAAATCAGGTTTTTTTATGAAAACATGACAATTTTAGTATCAAATTGTTTTTCTAGTGTTTAAATTGAAATATTTCGCACGATTTTTGATATACATAGTTAGTTATATGTAATGAAAAGGTTATATGTAATGTTATGCACTCGTTAATTATATATGTTATGAGAACAAAGAATGTTTTTTTCACTGGAATATTTATTTTGGTAAATGTGTTTTTGTATGCCCAGACTTGCAAAACACCGACTGTTTTTACCTGGGAAGGCGCATACACTGGAAATAAGGCAGTTTGGAAGGTAAATGATACCTTACAGACATACAGCAATATTAATGGTGTAGATGTGCAACTTCGGCTTATCGATCCATTTAATCAAAATACTGATACTGGCAATCCCAGTGAGTTTAATGATTATACAAAAACCAATACGTTTTATGGTCGTGGTGCTTTAGCATTCCAGATTACAGCCGATAAACATAATCAGCCAGTTTGCTTTGAATTTTCATTTTCTAAACCAATTGTGTTAAAGTATTTCAATATTTGGGACATAGATTTTCTAGCTGCATCATTGGGCAACGAACATACCTTTCAAGATTCTTTAAGTTTTTTTGCAGATATAAACGGTAAGTCAGTGCCTGTCCAGATTCTCGCTCCAAAGGCTGAACATTCATTTCACATTATTGGTCAAAGTATTGTAAGCGATTATGTTCCAGGAGTTAACGGTGATTTGAAACACAATGATTCATTGGGATATGTTGTTTTGAATACAGTCGAAATGATCAATAAGTTGACAATCTGTTATGCCAACGGATCTTTAGATGATGGTGTGAGCAATAGCCAAGCAATGAAAATCACGGATTTTGGATTTTGTGAAGTAAAAGGTTCGGTTTCTGGTTTCGTACTTGAAGATGGAACGAACCTAGGCCTCGAAGGAAGTAAAATCGCATTATTTCATGAAAATGGCGATCCTGTATTAAATGACAGTGGAAACCCAATCACAACATGGACAGATAGTCGTGGATATTATTTCTTTGTTGATGTTCCTGTGGGAAATTATTTTGTAAGATCAACAAACGTTTCAGGTTATGAAAGTGTAACTGATTTGGATGGAACAAATGATGATAAAATCTCAGTAAGTATCACACCTGAAGATTTGGATTTGGACCTTGTCAATTTTTATGATAAAATGAGTGTTGTTTTACCTGTAAATCTTACTAATTGGTCAATCAATAGGACAGAAGGAGGAATCCTTGTGACATGGAATGTAGCTGGAGAAGTAAATAGTGACTACTATAGTATCCAAACTAGTGTAGATGGGATAAATTTTGAAGAATCTGGCCGACAATCTTCTAAAGCATGGTCGGGAAATGCAAACACAGATTATTCATTTTTTGTACACCATGACCTTGCCATGCCAATTTATATAAAATTGAAACAGTTTGATTTTGACGGTAAATCGACAGATTTCGGAGTTAAATTTATGAAAGGCACTGACCGAAAAGCCGATATAGTAATATTTCCAAATCCAGCGGATAAATCATTGAATATAAAGATGGAAGGAATCCAAATGGCCGATTTTAAGATTTTGGATATTAAAGGACAAGTACATTTTCAAGGCATTATGAACAATACCAATATCGAAATACCTATAGATATGATACCTAGTGGAACATATTTTTTGCAAGTGTCAGCAAAGGACGAACAAGTAATTACCAAAAAATTTGTAAAACAATAGCGGAGAAATTTATTTAGTCAGCGTTGCAATTACAGTCCTATTCCCAGTTACGACTTGATCCAATTGTACATTGAGTTTTGTGTCCAATGGCAAATACAAATCCACCCTTGAGCCAAACTTAATAAATCCCATTTCACTACCGTGTATATCTTGATTACCTGACTTAGCATAACAAACAATCCTTCGGGCTAAAGCACCTGCAACTTGTCTAAGCACAATTTTATTTGTTCTAACTCCGTATGCGACTGTAGTTCTTTCATTTTCAGTGGAAGCTTTGGGATTCCAAGCAGCAAGAAATTTTCCTGGATGATATTTCGAATATAAGACTTCGCCGTTTATGGGATGCCAATTGATATGTACATTTAGTGGCGACATAAAGACCGATACTTGGAGACAATCTGTTTTAAGAAATTCAGGTTCATAAACTTGTTCGATTACCACCACTTTACCATCACACGGAGATAAAATATTAGTGTCAGATAAAACTGTTACACTTCTAACAGGCTTCCTAAAAAATGATATTAGAAATAAGTATAAAATCACGCTTACAAAAGCAAAAAAAGGAAATAATGGAGTCAAATATTTATAAATTAAAATATTTAAAATTCCTAAGAATAAAAAACTGAACAAAAGTGTAGGATATCCTTCTTTATGAATTGTCATATGAATTTCGATTGTGAATAAAAAGAGAGCAAAAATAATACAAATGGTAGAATATATATAAAACTGTCAAATCTATCTAAAATTCCTCCATGCCCAGGCAATATATTTCCTGAATCTTTTATGCCGAATGTCCTTTTTATGGACGATTCTACAAGGTCGCCCATAGTTCCGATGATCCATGCAGCTGCAGCTATCATAGTCCAAAATAGACCTGAATTTCCCACTGACTCAGGCGAAATACCATACATATCAGCGGATGTATTAAAATACCTACTTCCCAACCAGTAGGCAATCGGAAGTGCAATAAATCCAGCGCCTAGAAAGCCTTCCCAACTTTTTTTAGGAGAAATTTTTTCGAAAAGTTTATGCTTTCCGATTCTCGAACCAACCAAGTATGCGAAAGAATCACTCATCCAAATCATAATCAATACCGATAACCAGAAATAAGGTAAATAAGGCGTGACGTTGTACAGATGAGAGATAAACAGGCCAAATGGTAAGCCAAAATAGAATACAGAAACTATCCAATATACTTGTTCATGACGTATGATTGGGAAATATAAATTCAAAATGCCTAAAATCATCATCAAACATGATAATAAGCTCATATACAAGTAAATAGATGAATTCGGATGAATAAAAATAAGCCCTATGATAACCAATATATTGATAGATAGACTAGTTATTATCTTATGGTTTTCATCAGGAAATATCATTTTTATATATTCGACATTGCCAGCCATTGCGATTATTAATGCTAGAAGGATCGCACCATAAACACCAGATTGGATCAGAGTGATGACAATCACTCCAAAAATTATTCCCGTCAATGTCCTTTGTTTTAATACCTGATTTTTATTCATGAAATTCTGTATTGACAGGTGCATACTGTTTGTGAATGTAAATCATAATCATTAGAAAACCCAAAACTGAAATCAAAACAGGTAATATAGGAACATTTTCAACTAACGCATCTTGATCTTCTATTTGGTTACCAGCAAAATAATATCCCAAAGTCGCAAAACCATTATTGAGTGCATGCATAATCATAGGCAAAATAAGACTACCTGAGTAGTAATAGGCATAACCCAATACCAAACCTATCATCATTTTAGGTAATAATCCTACTATTTGGAAATGAAAAACACCAAAAATAAAAGCTGTCACCCAAATTGCAACATGTGGATTTTGCCAGCGATTGGTGATTTCCTTTTGTATGATACCTCTGAATAATAGCTCTTCACCGACTCCTGGTAATATTGCGATAAGAAATAGATTGATAAGTAGATCGCCAACAGTATCCATTTTGAGCAGACTATTCAGCGTCACCATAGCATCTACATCCATTTCTGCCATGAATGCTGGTAGCTCTAGCTGACTGATATAAAAAGTTAAAAATCCCATCAAAGGATAGAGAAAAAATAATGCTAAAGGAAACCATAATAACAATGGTGGAGGGAAATGATCCAATTGTAGATAGCTCGTTATCTTGTTTTTATAGAAAACAAAAACAAAGACTAATGGTGCAGCAATAAATGTCAAAAAGTGATTTAATCCTACAATTGATTTGACAGCTAAAGTGTATTTCTCGTCTTTCAACAAGGCAAATAAATCATCTTCTGAAGTCAGTTGAATATTATAATAGTGGGCAACTGCTAGAAGCGCACCATTAAAAAGCAATAAGGCACCTATGATGATGCCTATCAGCGATAAAGCCCTGACTAAAAATGTGGTATTCAATATAAGATTTGGTTGCGAGTGCAAAGGTAGCAAAATAATCCTTTTTTGAAGATTCCCTACAAAAAAGAAATTTTGGCCAATTCTGAAACAATTATTTAAAGCTTTTCCTTAGAAATGAACTAGGCTTACACTATTAAAATCAAAAATTTGCTGGCGATTGCTATTGTTCTATAATCTTTTTTTTCATCGCTTCAAACTCTTCGTCCGTCAATAAACCTGATGTCTTCATTTCTACCAATTCTTTCAGTTTCTCCATTGCCGTATTGGCATCAGCAGATTTTGCTATATTTTCCTGTTTTTTACGCAGTTCTTCAGCAACTTCTTTGCCTTTCTCAAATTTTTCGTTATAATACTTTCGAAGTCTTTCAGGATCAAAATCAAGAAATGTACCTCCAGTTTCAAAGTGTTTTTTAAATACTTCACCCAATGCATAGGTAGATGCTCCAGACAAGGCAGCCATCGTAACGCCACCAAGAATAGAGCCTACACCTGGTATGAATTTTACGGCTCGTGCTCCTAGTCTAGCTAATCCTGATCCAGTCAATGCCGTTATCATGGCTTTTCCTTCAGTTTGCTTAAAGTCGATATCATATACTTTGCACAATTGTCTTATCATGTCTAGCTGGATTGCACTTACGGCAAAAAGGTCAGCTATCGGTACGGGTATAAAACCAGCTCCCATTGACCAAATCATATGATTTTTTATAATTGAGGCTGCACTATCGCTTCTGTTACTTTTTTCGAATTCTGACATATTTATCTGTTTAATTGTGTATTGGTAACAATCTTTTGACCCGAATTGGTTTCATGCTAATAGTTTTTTTCGATAAGTATCCATCATTATCCGATTAAAGGTTAAAATTCGATATTTTCCGTATCATTCAAAAATTTCCTTAGGAAGCTGTATCTTTGCCTTTAATTATCTATCGTAGAAATGGCCAAGTTGTCCACTATTGTGTTATTTTGTTTTTTAATTTGGGAATCTGCAAGCTCGCAGAGGCAAGTTACAACGTTGTCTGGACAGAAAATTATATTATTTAATGATGGTCAATGGCAGGAAATGATAAAACAAGAGATCGAAACAGATTCTGCTGACTTGCTTATTAATGAACTCGATCCGATGAATACGCCTGTTGCTGATACAATGAATGATGCTTCAAGACAAATTTGGTCGCAAATATTATTAGCAGCAAAGTCCAAGGAAATAAAAGATTTTGTGGTTTTTGACAGCTTAGATAGAGAAATGGCAATTGTCCAGATTTCTTACGAAAAAGCAAAGA
>CALFYH010000128.1 GCA_937952155.1 uncultured Saprospiraceae bacterium | reverse complement strand
CTACACAGGCGAAGACACTCTTTCCCTACACGACGCTCTTCCGATCTAATAGCAACAAACATGTCCATCAATGATAATGGTGAAGATGGTACAAAATGAAATGAGCCAGTTACTACCCTTTCACGGCCTTCAAAAATAATTCTTTCAAATTCTCCTGCAGGTACAATATATCCTATTAATACGGCGGCAATGAGCATACCGAAAAGCATGACCAGCGGATGCGGAATATATTGATACCAGTACCTTTTAGTCATTGGTTTTTATAATTTTTATCACATCATGATTCTTATTATTTTTCATTTCTAAAAAATAAACACCATTTGGCAAACCATCAAGTGATAATTCTTCATATTGGTCAATGGAATAACTAAGCATTGTTTTACCGTCTATTGATCTTAAGGTAATAATTGTTTTCTTTACTTCGTTTAACTCAATATTTAGCAAATTTTGACATGGATTAGGCCAAATTTTAGCATTTTGCATTGTAAAATCTTGATCTGTATTACTAAGTAATTTTCTCTGGTTCCGAAGCACAGATCTCATCAATGCTACTTGCTCCTTTGTAAATGTATTTTGGCAATCTTCTCCTGAGTAATCCATATAATTTTCAATCATATCTGGCAAATCATTTGATGTATCAATACAAGTATTGGAATTTTTATTGCAACCACCAGCCGATTGTGTTCCTTGATTGGGCGTATCTTTGATACCATCATCTACATTACAACTATTTCCGCCAAATAAGCCTCCGCCATCTCCCCAAATATGTCTCAATCCGAGATAATGCCCTACTTCATGTACTGTAGTCCGAGCTAAAGATTGATGAGTTGTCCCATTAACAGTCAATTTATTCGGGTTATTTAGCCCAAATACTCTATAATCAATGACCACGCCTTCTAGATTCTTGGATGGTGCGCTTGCATCATCGGGCCAGTTGCTCAAACCATCAGGTGGATAAGCATATCCTAAAATTTGACCACCAATAAACGGTATCGGCTGGATTTTGCACACCCAAATGTTTAAATGTCGATCTACATCAACAGCTTCACTACCACCATTGGCAGGCCGTTTGACATTATCAGGCAAATCAGTAAGACTTAAGGAAAAGTTTGCTGTGGTTTTAACTCTGATTACATCTTTCAATTCAAATTCGATTTCCGCATCTGCTTGTAAATCTTTGAATAAATCCCTGATGTCTGTCCTATTTTCATTTCGTAGTCTGAAAGCATCATTCAAAACTTTAATTTGTGAATCAATCAAAGAATCATGTAGATTTTCTTCGTTATTTTTCCATACAATATGAACAACCACAGGGATTTTAAAAGTTTCATTTCTATTGCCACCATTTTCCATATTTTTATAAGCTAGTTCAAATGTTTTATCTACCCTATTTCTGTAATCAGGAAAATTTTGCGCATTTATACTCATCACATGGTCGTGACCACAAATAAAAGGAGAAGTTTTTTGCCCAAATGTTACGTTTGAAAAAACAAGCAGAATAAAAAAGAATTTAATTTTCATGTATTATAATTTACAAATTTTAGTGATTAATATTTTTTTCTTTTGAAAAAATGGGATAATGGCTTTGGCTAATTTACTCAGACTTATACATAATTTTTCCATCCGAAATAGTATAAAGTACCTTTGTTTTTAAAATTTCATCGTCAGTACATTTGATAAGATCATTGGATAAGATGACCAAATCTGCCAACTTACCTGGACGTATAGAACCTTTCAATTTATCTTCGAAAGCTGCATAAGCATTACCCAATGTGTATGAATAAATTGCTTCTGCTCTGGTCATTGCCTGTTCAGGAAAAAACGCCTTACCAGAATCAGTTCTTTTGCGCGTAACCGATGCATAAAAACTTTTTAGCGGATCCACATCTTCTACTGGTGCATCCGTACCATTTGCCACCAATACACCTTGATCAAGTAATGAACGCCAAGCGTAAGCACCTGTTCTGGCCCTTTGTTCGCCCAGTCTTTTGACTACAAATGGTGCATCTGATGTACAATGAATACCTTGCATAGAAGCTATGATTTTATTCTTTGCAAATCTGGGTATATCATCAGGATTTAAATGTTGAGCATGTTCTATACGCCACCTCAGGTCCTTTTGCTCTTTTTGTTGTGCCATCACGCCTTCGTAAATATCCAAGACTACCCTATTTGCCCTATCACCGATGGCATGAACACAAAATTGCATATCATTTTTCATAGCGATATCAGCGATCTTTTTTACTTCATAGATATCTGTTGTATTTTGACCTTTGAATCCAGGCTTATCAGAATATGGTTCTATCAGCCACGCACCAAATGCACCTAAAGCACCATCTACTTCCGATTTGATCGCATTGCAGGTGAAGAAATGATTGCCACCAACATTAATTTTTTTATAAGTAGCGGCTCTTTCTACCATTTTGTCTGCTGATTCTCTCAGCATAGCCCAAAGTCTAACACGCATTTTGCCTTCATTGGCAAGTTTTTCATATTTGTCTAGTTCATCAAAAGTGCTGCCTGCATCTTGAAATGATGTAATCCCTTTTTTGAGACATTCATCTTCTGCTTTCACTATGGCTGAGTACCAAATAGAATCTAAAATTTCTTTGTCCAAAGAAGCGATATAAGCTTCATATTTGTCTTGAAACATACGCATCGCTCGTTCTTCAAAGACGCCGATAGCATCACCATTAGAATCACGAAGAATTTCTCCACCTACTGGATTAGGTGTCTCTTTTGAAATTCCGACGATATCCATTGCTTTTTTATTGGCAAATAAAGCATGTCCCGATGCATGATAGAGCACGACTGGATTGTTTGGTGATACTGCACTTAGACTATAGTGGAATGGGTAATTGTACATTTGTTGTTTCGGAATACTATCCCATTTCTCCTGATGCCAGCCTCTTCCTATAATCCAAACACCTTTAGGCGT
>CALFYH010000127.1 GCA_937952155.1 uncultured Saprospiraceae bacterium | reverse complement strand
AAGAGGAAGTAATTGTTACCGAATTTATTCCTTCCAAGTTAATCAGATAGAAAAAAATCTTTTTCAATTTTTTACGTGTAGGAAAACAAAATGAATGCTTTACAAAAATACAATGGTTGTTTTTGTCCAATTATCAAATAATTTAAATAATATTGAACCAAGGGCGTCAATTTTAGGTTTTAATAGGCATTAAATAAACAGCATGTATTTGATGAGGTATGTCATTTTGTTTTATATAGGATTTTTGATTCCCGTTTGGAATTTGAATGCCCAAGCAGAAGAAGAAAGATTTAATGAAAGCGAATTTGTCATACAAGATCGATTTGTAAAGTCCAAATTTCTGGTCGTTTCTGGTAAAAAAGATGATGCGATCAAATTGTTAGACAGTATCCGAAGAGATGCACCTACGAATGGGACCGTTTATTTTGAATTAGCCAAGCTCTTTTCTGAAAAGAAAGATTACAACCAAACCGAAAGCAACCTGAAGTCGGCACTTAAATATGGTCCAGACAATTTTTGGTTTTGGGATTTTGCAGCAGATTATTATACACAAATAGGCAGAACAGATTATGCAAAATCAGCCATCAAAAAAATGCTAGATCTACAACCCAAAAATGCTGTAGTTTATAATCAGCTCATCGATCTAGATATCAAAAACAATAATCCAGAAGCAGCCTTGATGACCATTGATGCAATGGAAAAAAATATCGGGTGGAGCACAAATCTGACCTTAAAAAAAGCTGAAATCTTAGATAAATCAGGACGGACAGATGAAGCCATTGTTCAATTGAATACACTTGTGACCAAATTTCCTAAAGAAATAAAATATCTCAACCTGATCACTAAAGTCTTGCACTCAAATGATCGCATAGCAGAAAGTGAGCCGTATATCCGCAAGATTCTCGAGATCGATCCCAATGATACAGATGCAAAATTTGCTTTGATCTTGCTTACTAAATCATCATTAAAGAAAGAAGATGTACTGACCGCTTTACATCCGCTGATTAGCAATCCTGATGTCTCTATCGACCTGAAAATCAAAGAATTATTGCCCTATGTCCAAAAACATGCAGAAAACAATGATACCTTACTGGGTCGCGAATTGGCGGTGATCTGCGACAAGTTGGTAATAGCCCATCCAAAGGAAGCAAAAGCTCATGCTATTTATGCAGATATCTTGAAAAATAGTGACAACACAATAGCAGCCATCCGCCAATATGAAAAAACATTGTCCCTAAATAAAAACAATTTTATGGTTTGGGAACAATTGATGTATTGTTTGGATGCAGTTGAAAATTATACGCAACTATCTGCGACAGCAAATGAGGCGATAGATTATTTTCCGAATCAGGCGATTTCATACTATTTTGCAGGCAAGGCTTATATCTTCTTGAATGATCTCAAAAAATCGAGTTCCTTACTAGAAGAAGCATCGCTAATTTCTGCTGGAAATCCTGCAATAGAAAGCAGAATT
Source organism: uncultured Saprospiraceae bacterium (assembly GCA_937952155.1). GTDB lineage: Bacteria > Bacteroidota > Bacteroidia > Chitinophagales > Saprospiraceae > OLB9. Next base: position 17,862 of record CALFYH010000127.1, on the reverse strand, counting down.
CATACTGCTAAAGCCCTTACAGCTATTAAACAAAATGACATGAAAAAAGCAGAATCATTGGCAGATATAGCTATAGAACTTAGTAAAGATAAAAATGCTGATGCTTATGAAGTAAAAGGTGATATTGCAATGGCATTAAAAGATGTAAAAAATGCCGAAAAATACTGGCAAAAAGCTATAATGCTCGAAGGCAATAAGTCTAGATTGCAAAGCAAAATAAATAATTTAAAAAGTAACTAATGAGAATATTGTTTTTCATTCTTACCATCGTTTTTATTTCTTGTTCAGCAAAAAAGATTGCGACAGCCACAAAAGAAAAATCGGAGGCTGAAGTATTAAACGCTTTGACTTCGAGAAATATTCCATTCGAATGGTTCGAAGCAAAGATCAATACAGACATAGAGTCACCAGACGAAAGCATGTCGGGCTCTATGCATCTTAGAATGAAAAAAGATAGCGCAGTATTGGTAAATGTGCGAAAATTTGGATTTGAAGTTGCGCGGTTTTATGCAAATGTCAAGCAATATACGTTGCTCTATAGACTCGAAAGAATCTATGAACAAGGCGATATCTCCCGCATGGCAGACATTATCTCCATTAAGGCCGATTTCAATGATTTCCAACAATTGATAGCGGGAAATGTGATCCTACCCGATCCTGGAACAACCACAATTAGTTATGATTCTACAGCTTATATCATACAAGGGAAATCAAATGATCTATCTCTCTCCTACCACATCAACAAAAGCGATCTTCGATTAGAAAGTATGTCTATAATAGACAAGATGCAGAGGAAAATTACAATTGATTATTCAGATTACAGACAACTACAAGGCTTCGGCCCAATAGCGTACAAACGTTCGGTAGTTTACCCACACAATGCAGGAAGTAATGGTAGATTGACACTGGATTTTACAGAAATAATCATGGATAAGCCTGCTGAATTAAAATTTTCAATTCCTGATAATTATGAAAAATCAGAGTAAATATTTCGTAATTATCTTGTTGATCATGATGGGCAATCTACTCTTGGCTCAGTCCAGACAGGAGTTGGAAAAACAACGTCTCAAGATCATAAAAGATATAGAAAAAACATCCAAAGCCCTAGATAACAATAAAAAAACTCAAGAAAAAAATATTACTCAGTTAAAAGCCCTGGAAGAACAAGTTAACAGCCGAAAAAGTCTTATCAATAACTTGCAATCTGAGGTAAAACTAAATGAAAAACTCATCACACAAAACGAATCTAAAATACAAGAACTTAGGCAACGCCATGCAGCGCTAAAGGATCAATACGATAAAATCTTGAGAATAAATTATTTAAAAAAACTATCAAACTCAAAATGGTCTTATTTGCTATCATCTGAGAGCCTAAACAATCTTTTGGTCAGATGGAGATATATCCACCAGTTTGATCAATTTACCAAACAAAAAATGAAGGAAATACAGTCTTTAACAGGAGAAATTCAACTTACCAATGAGACCATAGCACAAGATCGCGAAAAAAATCTGAAGGCGATGGAACAGACTACTACAAACATGAAAACACTCGAAAAAGAGCAAAAAGAAAAGGATGCCCTTGTAAAGAAATTAGCGCTAGAAGAAGATAAGCTGAAGGCCAATTTGAAAAACAGGGAAAAAGAAAGGGAAAAACTAAATGTTGCTATAGAAAAAATCATCATCGCCGCACTTGAAAAAGCACGTGAGAAGGAAAAAAGCGATGAGAAATTGGTAAAAAAGAAAGAGGTGGACAACTCTGGTTTTGCAAAAAATAAAGGTGCTCTATCATGGCCAGTATCAAAGGGAAAAATTACTGGCGCCTTCGGTACACATCCACATCCAACGATAAAAAATGTTCAAATTTCCAATAATGGCATTGACTTTACCTTGCCGTCAGGTGATAATGTAGTTTGTGTTTATGATGGAGAAGTCGTGGGTGTCACCAATATCCCAGGTTTTAAAAATATGGTCATCATCAAACACGGTAGCTACTATACAGTGTATTCCAAACTAGACAATGTAATCATCTCCAAGGGCCAACAAATAAAACGAGGACAAACCATAGGGAATGTGGAATTGAACGAAGAAGGTGTGGCAGAAGTGCATTTTGAGCTGTGGAAGGACAAAAGCAAAATGAATCCACAGCCGTGGTTCAATAGATAACTATTCTGCGGCTATCATACGGTATTCTATGACGCCACCCAAAAGATTGCGCACCTTTGTAAATCCAAGCTGTGTAAGTGTGATTTTTGCAGCGGCACTACGTCCACCTGATTTGCAATGGATCACTATCTCATCATCTTTATGGACCAATAATTCTGGTACCTTTGATATCAAGTCGCCAAGTGGAATCAACTGCGCACCCAAATTGTATTCTGCATATTCATATGGCTCTCTTACATCAATAAAAACAAAGGACTCGCCATTGTCCAGTTTTTGTTTTAATTCCAGCGATGTGATATCATCCATCATTTGTTTATTTTTAAAATTTTAATTACAATCAGAAGGTTTTTGCATAGAAACTGTGACGGCAATTTTATCACCCATTTTCACATTACTAATTCCATCATATGGTGGTGATTGTGCAATGATATATAAAGTCCCATCAGCATCGTTGCTGCCTTTTGTGACAATATCTCCTATTGCAAGTTTGCTACTTTCGAGCATAAAACGGGCCTCGTCCAGATCCATACATCGCAGATCTGGGATGGTCACATCGCCTCCATCTCTCCTAGATACGACACATTCCAGCGTGCCACCTTTGTCTATAACTACCTGATCCAGTCTTCCTTCTTTTGAAATTATCAGCTCACCTTTATAATACACTTCCAGTATATGGTTTGGCTCACCTGGATCATAGACATAATCCTTGATGACACATTCGATTTCTCTATATTTGAGTTCAGTTTTTTTCTGATCAAAGGCATTTCCATATAACGTAGGCAAATCGGCTACCTTGATAGTTTCGGTTTGATACTTGGTAATTGTGATGTAAATTTTCCTGTTTTCTTTGACAAGTGCGCCAGATTTTGGATTTTGATCTGTGATCAGTCCACCTTGTTTTCCAACAATAAAAACAGAGTCCACTACGACGAGTTCAAAACTTTTATCAGATGCTAAATCTTTAGCTTCAGATAATTGCATTCCTACAAACTTAGGTAATTCCAGTTTTTGCCCGTGATTTGTATAGAATCGAAGCCACATTTGCAAGATAAAGAGTAAGAGCAATAATGCGCCCATAATTAGCAGCATTTGCTTTATAAAAACGCCACTTTTTATATACTGAAAAAATCCCTGAGAATCATTCTGATTTGTCATATTAGACGGTTTGGTGAATACCTTTGCAAAAATAGATAAAATTAAAGACAAGACAAAAAAAAAGAGGGAACCATCGGTATGATGATCTCCTCTATTTTAGTATTCCTTATTTTAATATCAGATTTTAACGATCTTTTTGCTTACATTATGCTTGCCATCTGTAAGTTTTATAAAATAAACACCATGAGCAAGTCCAGTAGTGAATATGGTTACTTTACCATTTTCTACACGACCTCTTACAATCTCTCTACCAGAAATATCTGTCAGATGATATGTGGTCAGACTCAGAGCATTGCCTGAAAGTACGACTTGTATATCTGCATCCGTTGGATTAGGGAAAACAAATACATCTTGATCTAATGCAACTTCTGCTACATCAATGGTCTTATCTATTAAAACATTGAAATTAGTAATTCCAATCCATCCACCTTGACCATCAGACACTGTAAATGAAAAAGCGTCAGTACCATTATCAGCCAAATTAGACTCATATCTCAATTTTGATGCGTTAATATCTGCCTGACTGAATTTTGCACCTGTACCGATAACACTACCGTTAAAAGTTAGCACACCATTTACAGGAATGTCAACCAATGTATATTGTAATTCGGCTGCAGTATTATTATTATCTGATGACAATAAATAAGCATCTGTTATAAATTGCTTATCTTTTGGAGCGAGCTTCAATGTTTCGTTTTTCACAATAAAAGGTTGCATTACAGAGATATTTGAGCAGATTTCAAGATTCAATTCGATCAATTTGCCACCTGAACCTGAAACTTTATCTTCCACTCGAAGTTTCCATGTACCACTTAGTTGCTCACCATTAAAAATATCCAATTTCTGTCCACCATTGGCAATATGTGTACGTAGTACTTTACCTGTATTTATCGGACATTGAAAAAATTGTGGTGCTTGATCATCTAATCCTACATTAATATTTGTCTGACTTGAACACTGTTGCTTCCAAAGTAATGCTTCCTTAGATGATGGTGCAACCAGATACACAACAAGATCACCAACTCTAGCATGATCGGCCTTGATTAGTTTTACATTAAGATCGCTAATCGTTCCTTGATCAGGAATATTAACGGTAAGTTCACCCGTAGGTGTACCCGCAGATGATAAAACAACAGATTGAGTGCCACTAGAGTATTCCTTACAAGAAAGTGCTTCTGTGCTGAATGCGCTTATTTTGGACCATGATCCTGCTCTACATGAATTTAAGGCTCTAACTCTCCAATAATAAATGGTAGATTTTTCTAGAATTATACTACTATTAACCAAGGTATCGGTTAGTTGCAATTGTGTTACAAGATTCGCCCCAGCGAAATCTGGGCTTATAGCAAGCTGCCATTCATATGCGATAGCATCTTTAATTTTTGACCATTCAAATTTTGTATTTGAAGCTACATTGCTTGCATCTGCTGTAGGTAGAAGTGTACTCAAACCATTTAAATTTCCTCCTGTAATATCATAAGAAATCACCCTGATTATTGTATCTATTCCTTCAGCAAAAGTCCTAATTTGGAATTCTCCTACAAGGTTTCCTGAAACATCAGTTGTATTTAGGGTAAATTTGTTTGTACTACCAGCAACCACTTTATCATTTTCAAATGCTCCTGTCAATCCAGCCGGCAATGGCTCTACAAGTTCAAATTTTATATCACCTGTGTAACCAGTCAAACCTGCTGTGGTAAAACTAACTTCAGCTGCATCAGGCTGACAAATTTTCAAATGATTTTGTTGTGTCTCTACATAAATAGCTGGACCTGTAGGCGCTTCTACTTTGGCTAATGATTTATGCGTGGTTAAGAAGATATTATCAGCTGCTTTAATTACTATTCTAAATAAGTTGGATGTTTTATTTGGGATATACACAGCTTGGCTACCATCATTTGGTACATTTAATGCTAGTGGTACCAAATTTGGATCACTTTGATGTAATGCACTGGAATAAGATCCATAGATGTTTACAGTTTTACAATTGACAGGTGCTACATTGGTATTTGCAACATCCCAAGTTACATTTACTTGATCTCCAATTTTGAACTTTTCGGCACTTGAAGGATATGTGATAACAAAAGGACCAGCAGTTTCAGTAAAATCCAATGAATAATCTTCCCACAATACACCACCAACTTGAGCATTATTGTCTCTAACAGTTAGTCTGAAGTTCATTTCTCTACTCACATTTGGCAAAACTTCTGTTTTATCCGTTGTTGTGCCAGCTAAAATATTACCAGCTTTAGGAAAGAAGCGATATCCAACGTTTGAAGGTTTAAATGACCTAAATAACGGTCCTTCAGCGCCATTTGTACCCAAAGCAACTTTTGGTCCCAAATCAAACTGCTCCCAACAGTAGGTCAAAGCATCTCCGTCTTCATCAGTGGCACTACCTTCAAGTACAAATGGTGTACTTATTGGTAAAGTGTATGACTCACTTGGAACTTTGATGGCTGGAAAATGATTGGTAGTTGGTATCTTGTCTGAACAACTGGATGCATTTCCACCTGAATATGTTTTTTTATACATTTGCTCTAAAGAAGCAACGTGAAAATAATCATCATTATCTGGGCTCACATTGTCTGAACTGCATGAACCTGCATAAGACATGATGGTAGATCCACTACCTGGTTCATACGCAAAGTTAGAAGCTCTTTGTTGATCAACATTTGCATCATTAGGCTGACAAATATTCCAAGTATGTGATGCATCGAATTGATGGCCTACTTCGTGCGCCATAACTCTTGTCACTATGTTGGTGAGATCATTATCATTATTACAAGTGACACCATTTCCTTTATTGGACTGACATGCAGAGCCACCTTGTGCTACACCTCCGATATCAAAACAGATAGATAAAACGTGCCCAACATCATATGAAGTGCTCGTAATACCTTGCTGCGCAATAACGCTAGTATTGGTTCCCAAAATCACTTTTCCTTGGTCAGAATTGTTGTATGGATCGGTATTTGGATCCAAAAATATCAATTTATCGTTATTATCAATGATAACAAAACGCATCGCCATTTCATTTTCATAAATTGAATTCATACGATTGACCATTGTGTTGATATCAGCCATACATTTTTCTACAGTGCCTCTTCTTGTTACTTTACCCCATTCACCAGTACAGGCCATTGCAAGTTTAAATACACGTATTTCTACAATTTCTGCAGCCCTTGCAGATGTTGGTTTGAAATGGTCAGCTGCAGGTCTCACTTCACCGCTGACGCCACACATCGGTATCTTGCTGTATATATCACTTTTATGGTCTTTGACATTGTAAACCACATAATCATTGGTGTTCTTTTCAGAATATGGATCGATGTATTTTTCACCATCTATAGCGTTTATTGCGGCATAAAATCCATTGTCTGCTAATGAAAAACGCATATTCTTAGTTTTATCCTTCAGACTGTACGCTTTATAAGATTTGATTGATGCATATTTTTTTGCTATTTCTGACTGCATCACTGGAGACTCAAACACTTCAAACTTCTCCAACTGTCCATCAGGCATCGGAATATCCAAAGTCAAACCTTTTGAAGTTGTAAATTCCAATGGACAGGATTGCAAATAATGCTTAATCGCTGTTACGTCCAAATTGAAAACGGCATATTTTTCTGGAATGACTGTTCGTTCATCATCATTTCTAAGCGAGATTTTTGATTCATCAGTTTTCTTCCAATAGGACTGAGCCGAGATATCAGTGAGAAACATGGTAAGAAAACCAAGGATTAAAAGATTCTTATTCATTATATAAAGTTGTTTTAAAGTGCCAAAATTAAAATATAATTGGTAAACGGCAGGCTTCTTTGTGGATAAATGTATCACAACCGACCATTTTTATGGTATAAACAAGCAAAACGATCATGAGTTTATCAATATCGGCCCATTTCCCGATAATATATCAAATGCCATCCTGATGATAATTTTCCAAATCGTCTTTCCATAGAATATTGCCCCGACTCATCAGAAATTCGTTCGGAGACGATACCCGGAATATCGATAAATTCCCTGATGTAGGTACCATTCATATCATCATATGGCTTGTGAATCTTCCATGTATCTTGCTGCCATCTGAAATTAGGGTCAATAATATCCAAGCTATCTTTGGGACTTCTCATGCCTTCTAAGGGAAACACAATGTGCTCCATTTGAAACACACTGTCCGTACTAAATTTTTGATAAAAGTCTTGAAATTCAGCACTTTCGTACACAGATGCTTGTTCTGGTTCCAAGGCTGGTTCATCCTTTGTTTTAGATTTACAAGCAAAAAGCTGAATACATAAAATAAAAATCACCCAATGTAGGATAGAATTACTCTTCGATGGCATATACTAATATTAAATCTTGAAATTGTCTGCAAAATAAAGTATAATTTTGAAAAATCTCACCTTTCTCTACGTATCCGCGAAAAAAGAAACCTTCTGACTTATAATCAAAAGACTCGACATGCATATTTTTCTTGAAGTCAAGCGATTTTTTGCCGTAAGCTTTGTACATAGCTTCCTTTGCTCCCCATATCACATGATAATGCAATAGACTATTGTATTGTGCATATTCGCTTTCTTTTGCAAATCTGGATATAATTCTTTCTATCTTGGGTGTAATAACTTGAATATCGATTCCAACCAACTTTGAAGATGCGATTACTCCAGTATAATCTGCTGAATGACTGATCGATATGAAGTAAGGAGAATTTTCCAAGTATGGCTTGCCGTATTCATCTTTCTTGCATGCACCTCTGATCGATCTTTGAGATAACAAATGAAGCAGATATCTTGAAGAAAGCCATTCAGACCTTTTTGATGACTTCAATTTGTCAAATTCAGCTCTTTCATCTGAATAAATTTCCATATTTTCTAAAAAATATTCGTCTGGTTCACTCGTATGCCATAAACCGTAAACGCCTTCCGGAAAAAGATCGGACTTAAATAAAAGACTCACCTGAAATATTACTTTGAAATTTGTTAAACTTTAATGTATCCGTTTGGTTAATCATTAGACGGTAAAATTAAGATTACTTTGCATTTTTCGCATACAATCACAAAAATAAACGAATATTCAGGGCATCGCGGTGCAGTATATGGCTTAGGATATCATGCCGGTGCAGAAAAATTTTATTCTGTAGCAGGTGATGGTTGGATAGTCGCTTGGGATGCCACAGGTCTGAGCCAAGATGGTTTGCTAATTGCCGACTCAGAGTCAAAACTTTTTTGTTGTGCACTTGACTATCATGGCAAAATATTGATTGCTGGAGATATTCTAGGTTTTGTGTATTGGATAGACTTGTTCAACAATAAAATAATATCAAAATTCAAAGCCCATAAAAATAGTGTCTTCGACATCATTGCATTAGATGAATCCACTGTAATAACGGCAAGTGGTGATGGTTTCATTTGCGTGTGGAATCAAGAAAATTTTCAACCTGTGATTTCGGTTCGACTTTCAACTCAAGGTGTCAGGTCATTGGCCTTTGAGAAGAAAAAGAATCGATTATACGTTGGCTCCAGTGATCATAATATTTATATTTTGGATACAAATTCGTGGGAAGTTGTTCACATCATAAAAAATGCACATGAAAATACAGTGTTTTCATTATTATTGCATCAAGACAAATTATTACTTTCTGGTGGTAGAGATGCACATCTTAAAATGCGTACTATATCATCAGATTATCCGATAAAACATGATATCCCAGCCCATTGGTACACAATAAATAAGATCGTCCAAATACCAGCACACAAATTAATAGTTACGGCTTCGAGAGATCATAACGTACGTGTCTGGCAAGCTGAAGATTTAACTCCGATAGCGACAGTAGATCATAGTAAAGGTGGCCATCGTCACTCTGTAAATACATTACTTTGGCTACCAACTGACAAAATCCTTGTTTCTGCGGGTGATGACAGAATGATTAAATTATGGAGTATTTCAACTGACATCAAAGAAACAAACAATTCGAAAAACGGATAATTTTTATGGTGTTTTGTGATTAAATGAAAAGGCTTTGTTTTATCTTGGCTCATCTTTAATTTTTTAATCACATTATCGTGGAAAACAGAATAATAGGTAAATACAAAGGGACAACAGATGGCCCATTAGTGGTTATTACAGCTGGAATGCACGGCAATGAGCCAGCAGGTGTTAAGGCTTTGGACTTACTCTTTAAGATGTTAGAAGTAGAACCTGTCACCAATCCTGAGTTTACCTATAAAGGAGAAATTATTGGCCTTGTTGGCAATCTAAAGGCTTATAACAAAGGAGTGCGTTATATTTCCAAAGACATAAATAGATGCTGGTCGTCAGAACATATCCACTTTTTAAAAACCCAAAATAATTCTGAGCTACAAGATGAAGACTTAGAAATCAGAGACATGCTCGATATTATAGGGACAGAATTGGCAACTACAAAATCAAAAAAATTATATTTGCTTGATTTACACACTACATCATCCGAAGGTATATTTTGCATTTCCACCAATGAAGCAGAGAGTATAAGAATCGCTTATGAAATACACGCGCCGGTGATTTTGGGGTTACTTTACGGCATAAGTGGGACCACTTTACATTATTTTCAGGAAGAAAACACAGGTCTTCCTACCACAGCGATTGCTTTTGAAGGAGGACACCACGATGATCCACTTTCTGTCAATCGCTGCATTGCCGCCACTATCAACTTTATGCGATCTATTGGTGTCATTGAAGCACATGATGTATCATATAAGCACGACGAAATATTAAAAAACCTAAGTGAAACCTTGCCAAAAATTGTAGAAGTTTTCTATAGATACCAGGTAGATGAAAACGACAAATGGGAAATGAAACCAGGGTATCGAAATTTTGATAAAATCCAAAAAGGGACTTTATTAGCAATATACAAAGATGAACCAGTTTATGCTCCTTTTGATGGTATTTTACTGATGCCTTTATATCAAAAACAAGGCAATGATGGATTTTTCATTGCGAGAGAACACCAAGTTTCTGATTACAAATGATAAAACTAACAATCTGAAAATTAAATAATTTCGTAAAAAAATATATGTCTGTCCTATCAACCTATTTTAATATATAATTTCTTTTAATAGCAACAATATTCACTAACCAAATATATAAATCCATTTTTATACACAATTGCCAAATTATATTTTATATATTTATTTATAATACATAAACTTTTTTGATTGATTTTTTGTGATTGATTTACAAAACCTTAACTTTGATTTTTATCTGTGCGCAATTTAACAGCCCAGATATAAAAGCGTCCCCTTACGAAGTTAGTTTATTTAAAAAAATAGTGCATTTTTTCAAAGCCTTTAACCAAAATTAATGAGAAATTTAATTTTTACTTTATTTGTAATTTGTAGTTTTATTACGATCAATGCTGCTGAAATTTACGATTTAAATTTTAAATCAAAATATGCTACATTTGATTTTTCTCCCCAAGTTTTCAAATGGAATGTATTACTTTTTCTAGAGAGTAATAATCACCCAAATCTCGTGCCACCAGCAAATGATGATTGTGGAACACCAGAAATGTTTACCAATGGGACATCCGTTTCAGGTACAACAGTAGAAGCTACATCCCAATCAGGGGAAACAGCACCTGGAGGCATTACGCCATTTAATTCGGTATGGTACGAATACCAATTGTCGGCACCAGATCAAACCATCAGTATAAACTTGACAGCTGGTACACCGCCGATTATAAATCCAGTCATTGGTGTATATGCTGATTGTACTTTTAGTACACCATTAGGCACGGGTAGTGGTCCTCATTGCCTTGCGGCTGGAACATACTTAATTCAAGTAGCAAGTCTTACTGCCAATGCAGGTAATTTTGATATTACAGTCACTTCAGGGCCATCTACGGTAACAGCTTCACTTGCTGTAACAGAGCCAAATGCAAGCAATGATGGAGAAGTTTGTTTGGGTGATGATTTTACATTAACAGCCACGCCTGCTGGAGCTACTAGCTATGCGTGGGAACTAAATGGCGGCCCGCTTTCCAATACTTCCAATACCTTAACTGTCACAATGAGTGCTGCTAGCAATGGAGGTACTTATACTGTAACGGTAACTGACGCTAATGGATGCACTGATTCTGCAACTCAGACAATTAATATTAATAATCCACCAACAGCAAATAATGCTACACTTGAAGTATGCGAAAATACGCCTGGTGGGAATATTGGAGATTTCATACTGACCGATGCAGATCCTGATGTAAATGCTTCTGGTGGAATAACCATTAGTTACCATGCAACTTCAGCTGATGCAATGATGAATACCAATCCTTTGAGTACAGCTTATCAAAGCACAGATGGTACAATTTATGCTAGAGTAACCGACGCAACAACTGGTTGTTATGCAACTTCAACAATCACTTTGACCGTAAACCCACTTCCAACTGGAGTAGAGATTCAAAATGTAAACAATGGAAATTCACCTTTAGATTTTACGATTTGTGAAGGTGATCCTATAAATCTTGTAGTAGCAGGTACCGGAAGTGGAACATTACAGTATGACTGGACACTACCAGGCGGTACAAGTGCAGGATCTCCGCTCAATATTGGGTCTGCAGATTTTACTCAGCATAACGGACCTTGGACGGTTACTGTGACAGATGGCAATGGATGTACTGCAACAGATAATATTACAATTATAGTAACACAATCACCAGCTAATGATGATTGTGAGGTAGCAAATATTGATTTAGGATCAGGTGGTAGTGCGGCGGCAACAAACAACTGTGCTGGCCCTGATTACTCATTAAACTGTGCATCAACCGCTTATGAAGCATCTGTATGGTTTACTGTAACCGTGGATGCAGGAAATAGTGGGATAGAGTTTACAGTAACGGGAACAGGCTCTGACCCAATGACAGGAAGCGGCGCTGGTACATTAGCTGTTACAGGCTGTGGTACCACTGCGGTTGGTGAAGGTTGCTTTACGGTAGGAGCAGCCACACAAATACTTTGTATTCCTCCAGGCACATATAATTTACAAATAGCCACATCATCTGTTAATGCTGGTGATTTTAATATATCTGTAAGCCAAATTACAGGTGGACCATCAGCTCCAGGAAATGATCTATGTGACAATGCGACTGCCCACGCATTGGTAGCTTGTGAACCTGTAACCATTTCTGGCAATAATACAAACGCATGTGATGAGTTATTTTCTATAGGAAGTTGCAATTTCGGGACAGATCCTACAACTTGGCATACCATAACAATAGATGCCAATGCTACTTCTATTGATATAACAAATATTACTGGTGGTGCATATTTGGGTATTTTCGAATCATCACCATGCGGATCTAATAGCCCAAGCCAACTACCTGGCGCTGGTTGTGTAACATCAAATACCACATCTGTACCAGTCACAGGAGGCGCAACATATTACATTGCTGTAGGTCATGCCTCGGGTACTGCATATTCATTTGCAATAACTGAGAATGTACCACCACCAAATGATACACCATGTACTGCAGAAACAATTGGTACAGCGACACAAAATACCACTTGTTGCGCAAATCAGGAAGTGGCAAGCCAATGTGCTGGCTCTGAGGCATCAGTTTGGTTTGTTATACCTGCTTCTCCGGGAGTTGTGTCAATTGATCTAAGCTTTACAAATTCTTCAATGTCAGCCCCATTTGTTGTAGAAGCGTTTTCTGGAACAGATTGCAATGCGATTAGCCCATTGCCAGTTGCAGATTTCAGACCTTCATGTAATAATTCCGCTATAAATGTAACTTTAAGATGTCTTGATTTTGAAACCAATAATATTTACATTCGGGTAGGTTCGGATGCAGCTACGTGTGGTACATTTTCTTTATCAGCTGTACCGCATACCGGTTCTTGTGCATCAGCTGTAGATTGTGCATCTGCTCCATCCACTACAGTACCTACAAATGGACAAGCTTGCCTTCCTGGATGTAACTTGTCCGCCTGTGGTGATGGTGCATGTGATCCTGATGGAAATGCAACATACTACGTATTCAATGTGGATCCTACTACGGCTAGTGCCATAGTAGTTCAGGTTGTAGATGCATCTTTTTCTCCAATTATAAGTGTAGCTAATGATTGTTTTAGTCCTTTTTTGTCTTGTTTTTCAGGAGCGATAACAGATGATTTACCAGTGGGTTCAGGAACAATAATCGTTCGCATTGAAGCTGTTGATGGAAATAATTTAGATGATAATTTTACAGTCTGCGTATCTGCTTTTGATGCAGGTCCTTTCGATTGTTATGATGCAACGCTTGATGTTACACGCCCTGAACACCCAGGTGAACCAGTTATAGGACCATTTTGTGCAGGAGAAACGGTACATTTTTGCTATAATGTGATTTTTACTGTATCACCTGGAGGTACTGTACCACCTAATGGTAACAATTGTCAGTGGATACAAGGCATTGTACCCGTCGTGTATGAAGGATGGGATCTTGTTGCACTTCCTTTATCAAGTCAAGCAGGTCCAGGGGGCGCAACTTGGCTAAGTGAAGGCGTAGTACACTATAATTTTGCCAGTACTATTTACAACCCATTTTACCTTCCTGATGGAAGCCTAGGATTATCATATGGTGGAGGAGGTCTTGCCGCTGGTGGTGATATGCCCGCAGGATGGTATTGGTCATCACCTGGTTCTGGTCCTGATTGTACAGACGGCAGTAATCCAGATACTGCGTGGGGATTACCAGCTGGATGTGGTAGTATTCAGAATGTAAATGTTTGTTTTGATTTAAAGGTAAAGGAGTTTGAAACTGCAGCGGAATGCCAAATGGCCCGATTAAAACTTACCATGTTTTCATTTGCCGATGGAGAGACAGGATGTTGGACAAATTTGTCTTGCGGATTATCTACACCAATAGAATGGCAAGGTGTAGCGGCATGTAACTCATTGATCACTATTGACAAAGAAGATAAAGAGACTTGTAGTAGCGTTCCAGTTTTGGTTACTGCTACAGCAAGTGAACCAACCGCAGATATTATCTTAACAACTACTGATAATCCAAATGTAACAGGAGAAACTCTAAGTGGTACATTCCCATTCGGTCAAATGAATCTTTTGGAGACATTAGTAAATCTTACCACAACACCTCAGATTGTGACATACACTGTTTATGGTACTATCCCAGGACAAGTCTGTCAAAGCCCGCCAGTAACTATTTTAGTTACGGTTTATCCAAATATCGAAGCTACCATTTCACCAAATCCAGCTTATGTTTGTAATCCTGGAGATTGTGTACCACTTACGGCAAATCCAACCGGAGGAACTGGTGTTTATGTAGATTTTCAATGGTCAGGTCAAGGTATTAATGGGTCAGGACAAACTGTACAAGCATGCCCTCAATCACCTACATCTTACTATGTTACCATCACCGATGATCATGGATGTACTGGTACAGCTTCCGTAGAAGTAGATATAAAAGATCCTGTAACTGTCTCCATCGATCCTACGGAAATAATCGCATGTAAAGATGGAGTTGTAGGTAACTCAAATCCAATATATGCTACAGTAAATTCAGGTTTGGCTCCATACACGTTAACTTGGACCAATCCACCTGGTATAGTTGGATTTGGAACTCCTTTCTTCTCACCTTGGGATGACCAATATAACTTGCTAGAAGAATCATCTCAAAATACATCAGGTACTTTGTTACTTACAGTGACAGACTCATGGGGATGTACAGGAACAGCAGAAGCATTTGTATCTGTCGATCAAGGACCAAATGTGACCTTTACCTATTTGCAAGTTGCTTGTGGTAGTAGTTTGGTAGATTTAGTGGGAAATTTTGATATCGGTGGTAGTAGTACAGGTTTGGACAGATTTGAATTATATGCTTGTGACGATACCTACATTGGTACGATGTATAATAACACTTCAACTTTCGAAGATATTGATATGACTGTTTATGGCAATTGTTTTAAACTCATAACATATTCAGGAAGTGGTTGTATCATAGAGCGTACTCTTACAGTAATTGTAGCCAACAGTACGCCAGTAATCCTTGCTGGAAATACACAGCGATGTGTAAATGGTGGCCCTGCAACAATAATGGTATCAAATGCCTCAGCATATACTTCATATGTTTGGTCCAATGGAGGTACGGCTTCAAGCATTGCAGTAAGTCCTTCATCTACCACCACATATGTAGTCACAGCTACAGAATCTAATGGATGTAAAAATATTGCATCAGCCACAATTACTGTAAATCCAGCGCCAGTCATTAGCTTTTCTGGGTCAACATCAATATGTACAGGGCAATCGACAACACTTACAGCTAGTAGTGATATACCTGGCACAACCTTCACTTGGACACAAGGTGGCTCTACTATTTCGGGTGCAACCTTGACTACATCAATGGCCGGAAATTATACTTTAGAAGGGACATCTCCTCAAGGGTGCAAGACCCAAATTCCTGTAAGTATAATCGTGAGCAGCAACTTGACTCCAAATATAAATGAACTCAGTATCTGTGATGGTGCTAACGGAACTTTAGATGCAGGTGCAGGATTTGATACCTATCTATGGAATACAGGTGCTACGACCCAGACAATAACGGTCAATACAGGAGGTAATTTCTGGGTAAATGTCACAAAATCTACATGTACTGGAAATGATACAGTTACTGTTATAAATAATTTAACACCTGCGTTAACATTGCCAACATCTCCTATTGTTGTATGTCGAACAAATGACGGCTTTGGCCCAAGTTTTATCAATTTCACAGCACAAATAAGCCCTGCTGGAACACAAGGGTCTTGGCGTGAAATTACAACATCTGGTGTCGATTTCACCACAGATCCAACCAATGTAAGCTTTCTTAGTATTCCTACAGGGAACTATCAGTTTGAGTTTACAACATTAAATGCAATTTCACCATGTGTAAATGTCAAAGACACACTTTTAGTAACAGTAAATGCTTGTCAATGTCCACAAATTTTACCAACAGGGCCACTTTGTAATGCAGGCTCAAGTCCAGTAGATATGACTACAAGAAAAGGTAATCCTGGTTTGGGAGGTACATTTAGTGTCATTAATCCGACAGGAATTACTTTGACAAATAATATCTTCAATCCTAATGGGCTGACTGCGGGCACATATACCATCGAGTGGAATCTTACACCGAACTGTAAACCAACTGTCGATGTCATCGTATATGATACCCCGGAAGCCATCCTCACTACAAATCAGACGACTCTGTGCAATGACAATGCAACGGGAAGCACCACGCTCGATTTAAACACCTTGGTAGATGCCAATAGTGCACCTGGAACTTGGAAATTGGTAACAGGACCTATATCAGCGTTTACAGCACCAGCAACGGCTGACGCAAAGGGACTTAATCCGGGTGATCAACTTACTTACCGTTTTATTACTAATACCGCACTATCACCTTGTAAAAATGATTCTATCGACCTTAAAATCATCGTTAGAGATTGCAAATGTCCAGTAATCGCAATTACTCCTTTAACACTCTGCAATGGAAACAATACGCCTGTAGATCTAAATAGTAGTAGTGTACTGACAACTACACCAGCTGGAATTACGGGTGTGTGGTCATCTACATTAGTCGGAGCTGTAACACAAGGTAGATATTTCAATGCATTGAATCAGCCTACTGGTCTTTATAATATTACTTTTACCCTTACAAACCCAATAGCTGGATGTACCAATAAATTTGATGCACCAGTGACAATTTCACTGCAACCTAATGCAGAAACAGATCATGCTACTACTGCATGTAATATCAACTCTGGCAATGGCTTTACGACAGTAAGATTATATGATTTGTTAAAACCAGGATATACTTCATCAGGTCAATGGACACAAACATCTGGGACACCAACCTTAGCAATTGATCCACAAGGCATTGTGGACTTTATCGCACAACCAGTTGGATCAGTCTTTAAATTTACCTATACTAGAAATGCCACAGCACCTTGTACTCCTGTGACAGCTGAAGTGGTAGTGACTGTGGCTGATTGCCAATGTCCTCCAATAAAAGTCAGTGCGCCACAGCCTTTATGTAATTCAAGTGGAATCTTAAATTTGAATTCCCTAGAAGGAAATGGAAACTCACCTGGTGTATGGCTTGTGAGTAATAGCCAGACTGGAAACATCGTCAGCACACCTGGCAATATCCTGGACGCATCTGGATTACCTGAAGGTAATTATTCGTTAAAATTCAGTTTGATTCCAGCACCATCAGGAACTTGTAAAAAAGATTCAACGGTGACCTTAAGGATAGAAAAACAAAATACGGCCGTCACAAAAGATACCATAGTTTGTAATGCTATTTCGTCGACTGGACCTTCTTCGATGGATTTGAGAAATTTACTCATATCTACTACAGGTAATGGAAAATGGCAAGATGCAAATGGTGTAGATTTAGCCAGCTTTACAAATATCAGCTATGTGGGTCAACCATTAGGTGTGATCAACTATCTATATTCAGTTCCATCGATTGCACCTTGTGTCAATGTCAGTATTCCAGCACAAAGATCGGAAGAGCGTCGTGTAGGGAAA
>CALFYH010000126.1 GCA_937952155.1 uncultured Saprospiraceae bacterium | reverse complement strand
AAGGAAATTAGCAAAATAGTGGATGCCCAAATCGGCGACCAAATAGTACTTGAAAACATTCTTTTTGAGCCAGGGAGGCATTTTCTTAAAGAAGAATCAATGGAAGATTTAGAAAATCTCTTTAGCCAATCCATGGAAATCTTGGGTGGAAAGATCGATTTTGTCCTACATTCTATCGGCATGTCCGTCAATGTACGCAAGAAAAAGGACTATACTGACCTTAATTACGAGTGGATGAAAACTACCTTTGATGTGTCGGCGATATCCTTCCACAAAGTCATGCAAGTGGCATATAAGATGGATGCTATCAATGATTGGGGCTCGATCGTAGCATTGTCCTACATAGCTGCGCAGCGCACATTTCCTGATTATAGCGAAATGGCTGAGTCCAAGGCACTTTTGGAGAGCTTTGCGCGAAGTTTTGGCTACCATTGGGCAAAAAAAGGTCATGTACGTGTCAATACAGTATCACAGTCACCAACTATGACAACGGCAGGTTCGGGCGTGAAAGGATTCGGTGATTTTTTCGGCTACGCTGAGAAGATGTCTCCGCTAGGTAATGCCAGTGGCGAAGCTTGTGCTGACTATTGTGTATCGTTGTTTTCAGACTTGACACGCATGGTCACAATGCAAAATCTATTTCATGATGGAGGATTCTCTAGTATGGGTATGGCACCAGAATTGATCGAGGAGTAGGGGATAGTGTTTTTTAGTTTAATTGACTCACAACTTTTTTATATAAGATAGTCTCGCACTTTCTTTTGGATAAAGTCTTTTACCGTGTTCCAAGTTTGACCTTTTAGGCTGACTGGATCTTCGCTATCATTGGCATCATCAAAGTAAGTGATGGCTTGTGGCACCGTAATATACAGATTTTGGGTTGTGTATTTTTCTTTATGTAAATTGATAAAGTCTTTCACTGTATAGTGTTGAAGTAATTCAGCGACGTCCCAAAAGTCCTTCTTTTTTCCTCTACCTAGGATGGCTTGTACTTTCATTGCTATGATTTCTTCAGGTGCATACATTCTTATTCCATCGACCTCTTGGATAGGCCTGATCATAGGATGTGGATAGCGGACTATATCGACTTTGACATCACCAATATAACAAAAAATACCGAAAAAAGCAGGTTTGTTTTCCATTATAAAATCTGATCCAAAATTGACTTCTAAAGCTTGAATAATATCTAAATTTTCAAACTTTGACGTAGTAAACAAATCTAAGTCAACAGAAGTCCTATGCCCATACATCAAAGACAAAGCAGTGCCGCCTACCAAATGGAAATCTGATAGTTCGGGCAGAGCCATCATTTTTTTTAGTATGGAAAAAGTTCCGGGTTCAACTGTCTCAAGGTGTAACATCTGAATTCTTCAATGGGTCTATCAATTACAGCACTTGCTAAATAAATACGACTGAAGGGAAGATATTTGGCATTTAATAAAACAGCTCTTACCTTATCATCTCCGTAATATCTGCGGCATTGCCTGATGTCATCCACATCTCCACGTTCGAATACCCTTTCAATTACAAAAGCGGCTTTGGCATCGTAATCGATCTTTTCGAAATTTACATCCCAAAATATTCTCTTATGGAAAATAGGTTTTGTTTTTATTGCTTCGGACATAGGAACATATATGTTAATACAAAAGTAATGAAATTTTTTGAAAATAAGGAATTTGTAAGAATGTGGGTGATTTAAATTGAGATTTTTAAAAATAAAGTTTGATCTCTAATTCTATATCCAACAATTGCAAGTATGATTGATGTGCTTTTCTGGCTAAAATTGACTTTCTTCATGAAGTATTGAAATATGTTTTGCGATGTAGAAACTTGATTACTTGGCAATGGTAATTTTAACTTTGTAAATGATGCTTTTCCAAATACCAACAATAAAATGACCATTGACAAAAATAGAATTCCAATCGGCAAATATTTTTCACTAATCGAATCAATATTTTATGTAAATAAATGTTATTGGAGTTCAGTTTGAACATAATAAAATTTTATTATTTTGTAGAAAAAGATATCCTTTCATATAC
>CALFYH010000125.1 GCA_937952155.1 uncultured Saprospiraceae bacterium | reverse complement strand
ACTCTACCGAAGACCGTATATTCCATATCCAATGCTGGTGTGCCACCTAAAGTTTTTAGGATATTGGCATCATATGCATTATATTTAATGCCTTTCTGAAGCTCGTAATTTTCTAATTGCTTATCTGTCTGTGGTTTGCCGTGTACGATATAGAATTGTGAGCCAGATGATTCTTTTTTAGGATTGACATTGTCACCAGTTCTAGCAGCTGCAAGTGCACCTTTGGTATGAACCAATTTGGAGTTGAATTCAGCAGGTATCGTGTATGACTTACCACCAGAGCCCAATTTTTTATTTTTAGAATTACCTTTGGACTCTGGATCTCCAGCTTGTATCATGAAGCCTTCGATCACTCTGTGAAAAGTGATGTCTTCATAAAATCCTTCTTCTGCCAGTTTTATAAAATTGTCTCTATGCGCAGGTGTTTCGTCGTATAGCTGAATGGTCATATGCCCAGCAGTTGTTACCAATTCTACCAAGCAATGATGTGGAGCATCCACGATGATCTCCTGATGTGACATGTTTACCTTATTCTCTTTGATGGCTTTTAAACTCACTTGGTATTTGCCAGACAATACGTATTTATGCACTGGATCTTTGTCTTTTGATGTATTGCCATCACCAAAATCCCAAAGATAATCATTTGCTTTTGTCGATAAATTGTGGAATGTCACCGTTGCTGGTGCTACATTTTCTTTAGATTCGATGGT
This sequence comes from uncultured Saprospiraceae bacterium, assembly GCA_937952155.1. GTDB lineage: Bacteria > Bacteroidota > Bacteroidia > Chitinophagales > Saprospiraceae > OLB9. The sequence goes on along the minus strand of CALFYH010000125.1, from coordinate 4,118 downwards.
AAATACCGATCTCGGCGAACTACATGCTGTAATCAGGAATATAAGTAATAAACAGGAAAATCTCATCAATATTTGGGTAACTTCGGTAGGGAATTAAATTTTAATATATTTTCATTTTGATATCTTTTAATGGCCTGTCCCGATTGTCACGCTCTATTGCGGCGATCTTATCTATGACATCCATTCCTTGTACCACTTCGCCAAATACGGTATAATCACCGTCGAGCATTGGTGTTCCGCCCACTTTTTTGTACTTTTCTCTTTGAGTTGGAGTATATTTGAAACCCTTAGATCTTTCGCTTGCATCTAGCTCAGCATCAGTTACGGGCTGTCCATGGACAATAAAAAACTGTGAGCCTGAGGATTCTTTTTTAGGGTTGACGGCATTGCCTAGACGCGCGGCTGATAGCATACCTTTAAAATGTGGCGTACCGATTTCGGCAGGTATCGTATATCCAGGGCCACCAGTACCTAGAGGCGCACTGGTTGCTGCACCTCTTGACTCTGGATCTCCACCTTGTATCATGAAGCCTGATATTACTCTATGAAAAAGCAGGTCATTGTAATATCCTTCATTCACGAGTTTTCTGAAATTAGCTTTGTGCTGTGGAGCTGTATTTAGAAGCATTACTTCCATCTTGCCCATATCTGTTTCTATGGTGACATAGTCATGGTCCTTGCACGAAAATAAACTGGATATAATGATCAAACCTAAAATGACGATTCTCATGTACTTTTTATATTATCAATAAATTAGTTTAAAGAAAATGGCGTTATTTCATTATATTTATAGAAATAATCGATGATTTTTAGCATTAAAAATTCTTCTTGTTCATTGACACCTTTCAGTGTAAAAGATTTAACTTCCTTCCAATGTGGCCATCCATCCTGATCTCTGCCTTCAAATTCGAAATATCCATCTTTTTCCAGCAAAGTACACACTGCCACATGCATTAAATCTCTCTTTTCTTCTTTGGTAAATTTCTCCTTGGGAATTCTGCCGAGTTCCTGTACTCCAATCAGAAAAAGGATCGTCTGTAGGTCTGGTAATGTGTCCTTCTTCATGGCATCTCTGACAATGTGCCTTACTTTCAACCATTCAAATTCCTTTTCCCAAACTTCCATATTACTTTTGAATTTTTAAAAATCCGATGCAAATTTATGCAAAATATTTAATTTTCTATAATCAGTTTAAATCCTACACCGTGGATATTGTCGAGCTTGATTTTGTCATCGCCGGATAAGTACTTGCGGAGACGACTGATAAACACATCCATACTCCTACCCAAAAAGTAATCATCTTCGCCCCATAGTTTTTCTAATATGAGACTGCGTTTGACCACATTATTTTTGTGATCAAGCAACATTTTTAGCAGATCTGCTTCTTTTTGCGTGAGGCTTCTGTGGTCGCTTTGTAGGCTTAGTGTCAGATTGCGATAATCAAAGTTGTAAAGGCCGATTTTGTATTGATCATTGACTGAAACAGTGACGTATTTTCGTCTCAGGAAGACTTCTATTTTCAGTATCAATTCTTCTATACTGAATGGCTTAGTGATATAATCATCAGCACCGAGTTTTAGTCCGTGGATCCTATCTTCTTTCATTGACTTTGCAGTAAGGAAGAGAATAGGAACATTTGGATCTGTCGCCCTTATTTTTTCAGCTACTGCAAATCCATCCATTTTGGGCAACATTACATCAAGAATGCAAAGGTCATAACTATTATGAAAAAATGTTTCGACAGCACTTTCGCCATCCATACAGTGATCTACCTTATATCCATTCAATTCCAGATTATCTTTAGTGACAAAACTCAGTGTTTCGTCATCTTCTACATACAGGATTCTTGATTTTTCGCTCATGCTGTTAATGATTTTGGTATGGTGATAATAAATTCTGTGCCGACACCGGGCTCGGATTCTAACTGCAATGTCCACCCGTGCGCCTTACAGATATTTTTGACATAAAATAAACCCAATCCGAAGCCTTTGACATTGTGTACATTGCCCGTGGAGACTCTGTAGAATTTGTCAAAAAGTTTCTTCTGGCTTTCTTTATCTATGCCGATGCCGTGATCTTTTATGCCCAATAATACATCCTTTCCAGCATCGACTACAGAGAGTTCGACGATGGGTTTTTCGTTACTGTATTTGATGGCATTATCTATCATATTGGCCACTACATTTACAAAATGCAGTTTGTCTGCATTGATATTTATTTTTTCTTTACTATTTTTAAAACTGATATTTCCTTGCTTTAGTTTTAAAGATTCATTTTTGATTATCTCTTCTAACGTATTATTGATCTCAAATATTTCTTTTTTCAGTTCAATACTGTCTTTTTCTAACCTAGCGACATTGAGTACCTTTTCTACTTGTTCATTTAGTCTTTGATTTTGCTCTCTGATGATCTGAATATAACGATTGAGCCTACTGTCTTCTTTTACGTTTTCATTATTTGCCAAAAAATCTGAAGCGATCTTTATGGAAGAGATAGGCGTCTTAAATTCATGAGTCATGTTATTTATAAAATCCTTTTGCAATTCCGAAAGTCTTTTTTGTTCCATTATAACCCACATACTATACAAGAAAAAAACGATTGCTAATATGGACAATATTGTAAGCGTCAGAGTCATATTTCTATTAGCTAATAAGAAACTTTCCCTTTCGGGGAATCTGACGACAAAATAATAGATCAGATTTTTAAACTTAGGTAATTTTTTATTTTTTTTAATGCTTTTTTCATCAATATTATTTGGACTACAATAATTTCCATAAACCAATTCATCTGAGGAGCAATGATATACAGCGTACTCGAATGCGATGTTGAGTGACTGTTTTATCATTTCTTGACTCAAATATTGTTCAAGCAATCCGGCATCTATTTCACTATTGATATTTACAGCATAATAGTTTGAAGACTTTCGTTGCACCAATCCTGATTTTGGCAATATGGTCTTATTGTATTTTGCCATTCTCTCTGCGACATTGTGCAGCACGATATTGACAGTTTGGTCAAATTCTTTATCTTTGATATCCCAAGTCTTCAGTAGCCAATATGACTGAACGAAGATGATTCCGATTATAGATAGGCCTCCAAGGATGATAAGTCTTCTGATCAAATTGTTTGGCATAAAATCCTTTGTATTGTCGAGCCCAAAGATAAGAAGATATAGACAATATTATCAATTCTTATTTTTTTTCATAATTTTGAGCCACGAATGATGAGTTTTAATTTTTTATCTAGAAAGTTTATTTTACCAGGGTATGTATTTATCTTGTGTACTGTCTTGTCATTTGGACAATCTAGAGTCAATCCCTTCGAAGTAAAACAGCGATTACAAGCTCTACCTGTAGAATCCACTGTCATACAAACGACATCTGACACTCTGCTACAAGATACCGTCACTGAAGACACACCTATATCTGGAGATACGCTTAGCGCGAATAAAAGTAATCAGATTGCCAATCCTTTTGAAGTGGATCATGTACCTATTATTAAATCATCCATTGCTACTCGTACAGAGAAACTGCGGACACAAACCGAAACCACACAGACATCAAATGGCTTTTTGTTTTGGTTCTTATTATTTTCATGTGCTTTGTTGGCTATTGTGATCAATATCAAGGCAAAAGCCTTGGGCTTTATCACGAAGTCTATCTACAATGAAAACATGTTAAAACTCTTTCAACGTGAAGAAAGCACCAAGATATCAACATATCTGATCATACTCTATCTTATTTTTGTGATCAATATTTCTGTGTTTTTATATTTGGTTTCTGCATGGTTTGGAGGGCCAAGAGGCATTCTTATTTTGATTTATATTATTTTGGGTGTGATCGGTGTGTATGTTTTGAGGCACCTAGGATTGAAGGCATTAGGCATTGTGTTTTCACTTTCCAAAAATACAGAATTATATAGTTTTACTGTAATGATTTTTAATCATTTTGTGGGAATTATTTTGATACCTATCAATTTATTTTTGGCATTTGGTCCAAATGGAATCCAGGAATCTATTCTTTGGATTGCGGGGATTTTTATCGGGATTTTATTAATGCTACGGACATTCAGAGGTATTTTTCTTGTTTCAGACTACTTTACCGATAGAATATTTCAAA
>CALFYH010000124.1 GCA_937952155.1 uncultured Saprospiraceae bacterium | reverse complement strand
TGTTGGAATTTCTCATAATATAAATACTTCGGCCTAAGGTAAAGGTCCTATAAACTTTAATACTGACTATGACCGTTTGTGTTCATTTTATTGATAGCTTCCGTCTTATTATTTACTTGCAGTTTGTCGTAAATTTTGTGAATGTGCTGCTTCACTGTGCCAACGGTAATATTCAATTGATCTGCTATTTCTTTGTATAACATACCTTTAGCAAGTAAATGAAGTAATTCTATTTCCCGATGTGTAAGTGGTAATTCCTTTTGTACTTGTTGAAGTTTAAAATCCTTGAAAGAATCGATGATTTTTCTGGCAATAGTAGGACTCATTGGTGACCCACCTTCGGCCAGCTCTCGTATAGCGATAATGATTTTATCTTTCGATGAGCCTTTAAGAATATAACCTTTTGCTCCAGCTTGTAACGATCGAAAAATCTTCTCATCATCTTCGTACACAGTAAACATACAAAAAAGTATTTTAGGACATTTGGCTTTGATTTGTTCAATGGCTTCGATACCACTTGCTCGGGGCAGACCAATATCCACCAATACAATATTGACATTAGTTTGTGGAATAAAAAGAATGGCGTCTTCTGCATTATGATAAACATTATTACATTGCATATCACCTTCAGAATTAAAACATAATTGAAGGCTCAGTGCAATATCTTTAATATCTTCAATTATTGCAATATTGTATTTTATATCTTTCATGATGTCTGCCCAGTTGAAGGTACTATGAGTTCTTTGATTGGTAATCTTATTAGATATTGCATTCCATTTGTTGTATTTTCAAACATTATACTTCCACCAGATGCACCCATTCTTTTTTTAATGTTGTGAATACCATTACCTGAAGTTACGAGATCTGGATCGAATCCCTTTCCACCAGATTCGCTTATATTTATCATCAATTCATTTTTAATTGAACATTTAATATCAATACTTTCAGCTTCTGAATGTTTTATACAATTGTGCAAAATTTCTTTGACAACAAGTAGTATATTACGTCTATTTTCCCCACTTATAAATTGCACTCCAAGGTCTTCATCCAACAAAAAAGTATATTCCATCTTATTATCATCTAGATATTCCACAACATATCTTCGCAAATAACTTATGAGCCCTTCTACGTTGTCAAATCTACTATTCATGGCCCAAATAATTTCTGACATATTTTGGACCAATCGGCTAGAATATTCAGCGATTTTGGTAACACTTTGTTGAATTTCAGGGTCTTTTTGAGTATTTATAATATCATCGCTTAAGTATCTAATAATCGTTAGACCAGAACCTAAATCATCATGCATTTCACTGGCAATTCTATTTCTTTCCAACTCTATGGCATCTTGCTTTTCGATTTTATATGCCTGTTCACGCAATTGGGCCTCTTTTTTTTCGGCTTCGTACTCGTATTTTTTCTTTTGATATGAATTAAAAAACCACAGTAAAACGCCTGTCAAAGCAACTGGTATTACAAATGCTGCCCAAATGACTTTTATGATGATTTCTTCGCACATAACACTACTGCTAAATATCCAGCACTAATAAATATATTTCCATATTGTAAAATAGTGCTAACTGTTGATCGACCAATTTCATGAAGAATAAGGACATCAAGAAATACCAAAATGGGAAACGTAGTAAAGGAAAACAATAATAGGCCTAATGAGAAGTAAAACAAAGGTTCATTTTTTACACTTCTGTATTTGTCAATATACAACATGTTGTAAAAATATTTAAAAATCAAAGGTATTATGAGACAGAATCCCAAATAATATGGTAAAAATACCATATCGGATTTTGCTGTGTAAAATATATATATTGATGTTAGTATCCAACCAACAATAAAATAAACCAAATATTTACTCCATGACTGATCTTTAAAGTGCAAATAATATTGGAATAAATAAAATAATGTACAGGTAAAACCATAATAACTGTACATTTTTTCAGATGTTCCGTAAGTTTTGGACAAATAATAATTTAAAAAAACCTCAATTATAAGTGTATAAAAAATAAACGGGAGCAAATACTGCATCACCTTATAACCTTGAAAATATTGATAAATCCCTATCATTAAACTGATTAATGATATATAATTGTACAGCGTCATGTAATTCAAAATACTTATCATTGCCATCAAGTATATTGACAACAATGATAAGTGATTATTATTATATTGAGAAATTATCAAGTCCAAACCTTTATAAAATTTTAATTAATTAAAAAATGGTAGCATCTTTTTAATTTCTCAATCACCAGTTGGACAGTAATTTGGACAAATCATTCCAAAGTTATCACCAAGCAACTCATTATTACTATCAAGTAAAAGTTGATAACCACCTCCAGTCAAATTTTGCGAATAATTGATAAAGACTGTTTTTTTACCTGCATAATTTTCTGCCCATTCTGCGTCAGTAATGTCATATTCTTCTGGCTTTGTCATTTCATGTTTTGCGAATCTTACATAAATTCCATATCCATTCAGTTTTAGATCCGTAATAGATGTTTTCTGTTAGATCGGAAGAGCACACGTCTGAACT
>CALFYH010000123.1 GCA_937952155.1 uncultured Saprospiraceae bacterium | reverse complement strand
TCCATCGGTAGTATTGAAACTTACTCCAGCGCAAACGAGTATTTGTCTTACACCAAATGTAACCAAAATCAAAGTAGGTGTAAGTGTTACAGGCAATACACCAGATGGTAAAGGTACGTGGAGTGGAACAGGTATTGACCAAAATGGTAATTTTGATCCAGTAGTAGCAGGAGTAGGTGTACACGAATTGACCTATTCATATACAGATTCCAATTGCTCCTACAGCGAAAAGACAACGATAACAGTAACGGCATTGCCACAAATTATATGGGAAGCAGTACAGCCAGAATGTTATGATGACGTCTCGGGATCGTTCATATTCCAGATAGCAGGCGGCACGCCACCATATACTACCAGAATGGATGGAAATAGTGTTGTTGCCTCTCCAGTGAATGGCGTGACATCAGGAAGTCACACGTTTGTAGTAACAGATGTAAATGGATGTTCGGCGACACAGACCTTTGAAATAAAGATACCTGCACAGCCATCATTTGAAATCAAAGGGCCAGGAATAGTAAATATCAATAAGTCGGCAACACATACCTTAGACTTGACAGGAATGGCAGCGTATATTAATGTGATCGACTCAGTAGTGTGGATGCAGAATGGAAAACGAATCTGTAGTGGAACGATAGTAACATGCGGATCAGTGACGAATATACCGAAACTAGGTCCGAATGAATATACAGTGACGATCTATTATAATAATGGATGCTTTGTAACAGATGTTTTCCCTTATGTAGTTACAGATTTGTATATCACAACATTCCCAGAGATCATCAATCCGGGTAGTAGTAGTGGTAACAATACCTTCCACATCACGACATCAGACCCAAGTTTGTTTGTGAAGAAGATGCGAATCTATGACCGCTGGGGCAATCTAGTGTTTATAGCAGAGAATTTTAGTGCATCAGATCCTGTAGGTTGGAATGGCCGCTTTGGTAGTGATGGAAAAGGCGGAGGCACTCATGTTGTACCAGGTGTCTATGTTTATATTTTTGAAATGGAATCAGATAGCGAGTCCAACATTGTCGAAACTGGTGATGTTACGGTTATTAGGTAGAATAAATTGAATTTTAAAAAAAGAGGAGGCTTCGGTCTCCTTTTTTTTTTGAAACAATTTGTAAATCACACAGTTAATTTGTATATTTTAATGAAATTGAGCAGTATATATAAAAATAAAATAGTACTTTTGAATTAAAATCTTTTGCAACCGTTATTCCTATGGGCAGATTAGTCAGAATTTCCATTTATGCTTTGATCATACTGGTACTTTATTTTTGGGTAACCGCTATAGTCAAGTCTTACCAAAATAAAAAGGCTCAAGAAGAAACAAGTCAAATAAATGATACAATAGTTCTTGATTCCATTGCAATAGATTCAACCAATATTTTTGCTGATGATACATCTGGACTGATATCTGACGGTGATGTAGTAGATGGTAAAATAGACTACGAATCGCTTGATAAAAAGGTAAAGGAAATGGAAGAAAAACCTATTCCTACGCCTTCGCAAAAAAAAGAGCCAGTTAATACAGTTATTAAATCAGAACCACAACAAAAACCTTCGGTAAAACCAAAAGAAACAAAACTTATAGACGCAAGTTTTCGTAATGGTGATGGTGGGTCATTCAAGGTGATGGCTGGTAGCTACTTGCTAAAAGATAATGCTGCAAAAATGGTAAAAAAACTCAAGTCTATTGGATATAAAAATGCTGAAATTGTGGTATTTAATGCATCTGGATATCATTCTGTAATTGCTTGCAGACATTCATCTGATAGAAATGCCCGATCCGCAGTTGCAGAACTTAAAAGCAAAGGCATTGATAGTTTTATAAAAGAATAGCGAGCTGTGTGCGGCAGGTCTTCACTTACAAAAACGGAAAAAGAAATAGAAGCACGCTTTAATGCTACTTTTTATTCTGAAGAACTGGAGAGATACAATCCATTACCAAATTTTAATGCCGCACCTACTCATAGAATGCCTGTAATAACAGCTTCGGATTCTAAACATATTAGAATTTTTAAATGGGGACTAATACCATCATGGGCAAAAGATAAAAATATTGGGTCTAAATTGATAAATGCTAGGGTAGAAACCCTTCAAGAAAAAACTATGTTCAAATCCTTACTCCAATCAAAGCGTTGCATCATCCCATTAGATGGGTTTTACGAATGGAAGCGAAATGGTAAAGAAAAAATTCCCTTCAGGATAATGACAACGAATCAAGATATCTTTGCTTGTGCTGGATTGCATGATAGCTGGATTGATCCCGTGTCTAATGAGTTGGTTGAAACTTTCACAATTATTACAGTTGGTCCGAATAAGTTGATGGAAGAAATTCACAATAGAATGCCTGCTATTTTAGTGCAATCAAGCGAAAAGGATTGGCTAGATAATGAGATCCAGACTCAAGATGCACTCCAACTTTTGCTTCCTTATCCATCAGAAGAAATGGATGCATATCAGGTTTCGGATAAGGTCAATAGTGTACGAGTCAATGACAAATCACTCATCGAACCATATATTCCACCACCGAAAGCCCAACAAATCTCATTATTTGATTGATTACAGGTATTTTATCTATTTCCAAAAATCGCACTTCCTATCCGAACCATAGTAGAGCCTTCTTCTATTGCAATTTTATAATCACCAGACATACCCATTGATATTTCAGCAAAAGCTACGTCGTCCTGAAAGTATTCCTTTTTCAAAGTATCAAAAATATTTTTTAATGTTTTGAATTCTGATCGGATAAGTCCTAAATCCTCTGTGAAGCTGGCCATGCCCATCACGCCGCATATTTTAATATTGCTTAGAGATTCTTTAATGTTCATTTGCATCAAGTCAACTGCTTCAGTCAATGAAAGACCAAATTTTGTTTCTTCTGTGGCAATATGAAATTGTAATAATACAGGGATTATTCTATGGTTTGCTTTTGCTTGCGAATTTACTATTTCTAGGAGTTCCAAGCTATCTATGCTATGTATCATAGACACAAAAGGGGCAATATATTTCACTTTGTTTTTTTGTAAATGGCCAATAAGATGCCATTCTATATCATTTGGAAGTTGTTGGTATTTTTCTGTCATCTCTTGTACACGATTTTCTCCAAAGACCCGCTGTCCAGCAGTGTACAACTCTTGTATTGATGAAATTGGTTTTGTTTTTGAGACTGCAACCAATTTTACATTGTGATCATCGCAATACGTTTTTATATTTTTGTACATAGAGAATGGTTAAAATAGTCCATTAATTTCGGCATCGACTTTTTCAATTATAAGGCCAAAGTCTTCAGGTTTATTTTTGAAGTCAAGGTCGTCATTATGTATTACTAAAAGGTTGCCATTATTATATCCATTGATCCAGTTCTCGTACCTTTCATTCAGTTTTTTAAGATACTCAAGGCTCATGTTGCCTTCGTAGTCTCTACCGCGCGTTTGTATGTGGTGTACGAGTTTCGGGATACCACAGCGCAAATAAATAAGTAAATCAGGCGGCTGAACTTGAGAAGACATCAATTTGAATAGTTCAAAATAATTATTAAAATCTCTCTCAGACATGAGACTCATTTCGTGAAGGTTTGGTGCAAAAATATGGGCATCTTCATATATAGTACGATCTTGGATCACTGTTTTATCTCCATTTCTTATCTTTAAAACTTGGTCATATCTGCTATTTAGGAAATAAATCTGAAGATTGAAAGACCATCTTTGCATATCTTCATAAAAATCTGCTAGGTATGGATTTGTAGTTGTATCCTCATATTGGACATCCCAATTATAATGTTTGGCAAGCATTTCTGTGAGCGTGGTTTTTCCTGCTCCAATATTTCCTGCAATCGCTATATGTTTGAGTGTGCGCATAGGTTCTGTTTGTAATGAGTGCTGAGTTGAATTATGTGATCAAAAGTCCAAAACAAAATCAAATTTAGTTTTTGTTTGAACCTAAGGCCTTCCAAAAATCGTTCAAAATTACTAATTACTATTAAATTTGATAATTTTGACGAGTTAAAAGTCTATATTGTCTATAAAATTGATTCATTTGCCTGTTTTGGTTTTATATTAGCGTTTTAATTTTTTGTAATAAAAATGTCTATGGCGCCGATTGACGATAAAGTTATTTCAAATTTGGAACAACTATCCAGATTAAAACTTAGTGTGGATGAAAAAGAAGTTTTGAAAATGGAATTATCCAAAATTATCCAGATGTTTGACAAGATTTCGACAATTGATACAAATGGTATTACGCCATTGACACACATGACCCATAATATTAACGTATTCCGAGCTGATATAAGCGATAGCATAAGTGATGTAGAGAAACTAATGATTAACGCCCCAGATGCGGTAAATTCTTATTATGCTGTACCAAAAGTTATAGAATGAAAAATGTATTAAGTAAGCGAAACGCTATAAAAATGAATCCATTCCAAGCATGCAAAAAATAATCCAACCCATGAATGAAGTAATGATTTCAATAGACAAGATCTCCAAAGTGTATAGAATGGGAGAGGAGATTATTAATGCCTTAAAGTCTGTCACTCTAGAAATACACAAGAATGAATATGTTGCTTTGATGGGGCCATCTGGTTCTGGCAAATCTACACTAATGAATATACTTGGATGTTTGGATAGTCCTACGCAAGGAACATATATATTGAATGGCATAGATGTAAGTATGATGTCCGATGGCGATCTGGCCGAGGTTAGAAATAAGCAAATTGGGTTTGTATTTCAGACTTTTAACCTTTTGCCCCGATTGTCGGCCTTGGATAATGTAGCGCTTCCCTTGGTTTATGCAGGTTTTTCTAAACAAAGCAGGCAGGAAAAAGCCATTGAAGCTATGCAAAAAGTAGGCTTGGCAGACCGTATGAATCACAAGCCGAATGAACTATCCGGCGGCCAACGCCAAAGGGTAGCAATAGCGAGAGCATTAGTCAATGATCCTGCCATAATCCTGGCAGACGAACCTACTGGAAATCTTGATACAAAAACGTCTGTTGAGATCATGGGCATTTTTGAGCGCATTCATAATGCTGGCAATACTGTAATTTTGGTAACCCACGAACCAGATATCGCCGATCATGCACATCGCATTGTGAAGTTGCGTGATGGACTTATAGAAGCTGATTTTCAAAATGAACATATAATCAAAGTTGACGATCCTGAACATCATTATAAGATCAAAGGAATATAACAAGTTACTTATAATCTCTAAATTCGTCAAATTCAATTGAAATTTAGATCAGATCCTACTTTTCATTACCTTTGTGTTCATGTGGTGGTATAGAATAAAGTCGTTTATTAAGTTTTATTGGTTGGCAAGTACTAAATATAATGTACAATCCTCTTTTCTACATGAATTTGTAGTCCATGTTTTGGATACCAATAAAAATTACTATGCTTTCGAAAGGATTGAAAATGAGCGAAATAAACTAAAGCTGAGCCATGAAAAAATAGATGTTTTAGATTATGGCGCTGGATCAGTAGAATTAAAGTCTAATCACCGTAAGATATCTGAAATTGCAAAAACTTCACTATCAGAACCATCAAAATGTAAAATTTTATTCCAGATTGCAAATCAATTTCAGTGTAAAACGATCTTGGAATTGGGTACATCATTAGGTATATCTTCTTCATATTTGGCTGCAGCCAATAGTAATTCCAAGGTTTATACGTTAGAAGGAGATCCATCAATAGCATCTAAAGCAATCGAAGTGCACCAATCCTTGGGCATGAAAAATATAAAAGTAACTGTTGGAAAATTTGATGAAAATCTTTTGGATGTTTGTAAAACAATGGAATCTATAGATATGGTATTTTTAGATGGGCATCATCAAAAAGAGGCTACTTTATCCTATTTCGAAAAAATAAAACCATATTTTCATTCAAATACCATAATAATTGTAGATGATATCTATTGGTCTCCAGGGATGACTGATGCTTGGCAAACGATTACAAATAAAATGGATGTCTCTCTGTGTATTGATCTTTATGATATAGGTATTGTTTTTCTAAAACCGGAGTTAAGCAAACAATTTATTAGATTGATCCCCTTCAGATATAAACCTTGGAAAATAGGTCTATTTGGCTGATTATTCTGTGTAGTTTGTATCTTCACTATCACTTAGGACACCAGTCAGGCCAGATATTAAGTCAATCAAGATGTGCACGACTATGATGATGAGCAAAGATCCACTTTGTATAAATATCCAACCAAAAAGTCCAGCTATCAACATGATTTTAAGTACAGCCCACCAACCTTGATACAAATGACTCAACGAAAATACTATCGCAGGAATAATAATTGATAAAATGGTAGCATAAAGTGTATCGCTCAATAAAGTAAGGAGATAATTGATTAGAAATCCACGAAATACTATTTCTTCGCTTATTCCCGCTGCAAATGCCAAAAATATGTAATGCTTATATTCAGACCAGTGCATAGGAATAACATTTGCTAATTCCTTGATTTTATTTGTTTTATAATCCTTATTGATGAAAGAGTAAATCAAATCTGAAAGGTAAATTGCTGCAACTAATATTATAAAGGGCAACAAATTCATATCAATTGTAGGCCATTGAAATCCTAGTTTTATCCAGGATCTATGCGCTATATTCCATGATGTAAGAACCAATAAAGCGCCAATGATGAGCATCAAACCATTGGTGTAATAGAAGTGCTTTTTTGGAGGTAGCTGGTCCAAGGAGTCAGCTTTGAATGCTTCTGACCGTATGGATAGTAACGGCAAAACTATTAAAAGAATGAAAGCCGTCAGATGATCGAACCAATTGAACTCCAAGTGTTAACTAATTTGAACAAAGATATTCTTTAATATTCAATAAAAGAAATCCCTTTCAAATGAATTTATTGCATAGTTCCAATGGTAATAAAATATGCAATTACGATTATTACTATCCTTACTCTTTTGGTAATCTTTTTTTCTCTTCAAAACTGAGTATCTCATTGAAAATACGATCCAACTCTTCACCAGGAATATCCTTGATGATTATTTTCTTATTTTCGTCTAATATGAAAATTTTTGGAGTAGATCGAACCTTAATTTTCATATTGTACCTGCCATATTCATCAGCAGTATTTATAAAATCGGTCATGCCTTTTTCTTTGATAGCTGGCCAGCAAGTAGCCGTTTTATCGCCACCTTTCGAACAAATGCCCAACATCTTAACTCCTTTGGTCTTATTTTTTTCATAAAATTTTACAACATCTGGCATGATTTTTTTGCAATGACCACAATCTGGTGCCCAAAACATCACTACAGTGTACGGCGATTGAATATCCCATAATTTTACTGGTGTTCCATCTTCTTGATATGTAGTGATATCAGGTATTTTTTTACCTATAAGAATAGGCCTGAGATCATCCGCATTTTCACTCATCTTTTGAAGATTTTCTTCATTAATCCAGCTTGCTTTACCTTTTTTATAATATTCATCAACAAGATGAACATAGATAGCATCGTGCCCAACTAATTTCATAGCAGCAAATTTATTTAAAAATTCTGCTAAGTAATACCGATACGCTTCGGGATTGCCTTCAAGCTTTTGTAGCACGAAATCAATAGTTTTAATCAGCGAATCAGGTTCTTGATTAGAAACTTTATTTACATAATAATCTATTTTTGGATGTATAAATGGCGTTCTAATGAGCCCTGGGTGCGTCATTGGTATATTATCAAAATAATGTTTTTTATAATAATAATATCTTTGGTATTTTACAGAATCAGGATTTCCTTCAAATTCAGGAACATCTATTTCGACGTTGGCCTTAATCAACATGGCAGTTAAAGAATTTGGATTTTTCAAGAGAAGCTCTTTCTGGTAACTTTTTACTTCTTTATCGAGATTTTCCAGTTCATCTGTTGACTTTTTGTCCACATCTTTAAGGATTAGGGCTCTATCAATTCTTGCTCTTAAAGTATCTGCTTGAATTCTTTTTTCACCCAGAAATCCCATGTATTTATAAAATATGGCATTTTCGTCACTTCCTTTAAATTTGATATCATTTAGGTCTGATACATTGCAGGTCATCGAAAATTTATCTTCTTTTCCATCAATCAAAAACTGAGCATAAGTATTTGCTGGCTTGAATAGAATTAAATAAACCCCGATCGGTGGCATTTCATCTTCTTTCCAAATAAATTTTCCTTTCCCTTTTGCAAATAATGTATCTCTAACAATTTGTTTTTCACCGAAATAATTACCGACAATCAAGGTGTCATTTTCATAATTTTTGATGTCAAAATGAACCATAAATTTTTGTGCTTCGTTGCTTACCACAAAGCTTATCGAAAAAAATATTAAAAAAAAGACATGCTTAAAATTCTTCATAATAAAAGACTTGTTATCAATATTTTGTAATGTAAAATTATTAGGACAATGTATCATGTTAGAATGTTTGGAAGACATTTTTATTTTGGAATATACATTGTGCACATTGGATAAAAATTAATCAGCAAATAAACATAAAATAAAGCGTAATACGTTTCAATATTTGAGACATTAATACTTTTTTAACACGGGAGCTCAGGAACTTCGCTTTCCCGCAAGCAAATATAATACGGCCATTCTGATAGCAACACCGTTTTCTACTTGATCCAAGATAATAGATTGTCCTGAATCTGCCACATCACTTGTGAGTTCTACACCTCT
>CALFYH010000122.1 GCA_937952155.1 uncultured Saprospiraceae bacterium | reverse complement strand
AATTTTCTGTGACACAATGTGTTGATTGTTTTAGAATCTCCATGATTGATTATAGTTTTCGTTCGATGATCAATCATGATAAAATCATTGCCTGTTCCTTGATATTTTACAAATGGAATTTCCATGCCTTTATATTTATTAGTATAGAAGTATCAAAATTGATGTTTTGTTGCAACTAATTTGAAAATAAGTTTATTATTAATCGATATTTAAACAAATATTGTAATAATTTCATCAAGGATAAAAAAATCACGTGCGTTATTATAACAAAAGGTCTAGATTTAATGTTTGTACATCAAACAATTGAACTTTTTATATTTTATTCTAAATAAGAAATAAATTTGGTTTCCTATAGGTTTGCATTAATATTAGCTGTAATATCATCCTTGCTGATTTCAGTAAGTATGTTATTTTTATATGATCAATGCTTTTTGGAAGATTATGATATGTACACTCGAAACAAAGCAATTGCTGTAGCAGAGAGTGATATTTTGTTTTCTGATAGATTCAATAAAGCCTTCAGCTTACCTCAACCAAATGACTTTGTCTCCGCAGCAGAATTGAGTAGAAAGTCAGTGGTTTTCTTAAAAACTAAAGGGAACAATGATGCACATTTTGGAGTGAATTCGGGTTCAGGTGTCATACTAAGCAATGATGGCTACATTGTGACGAATTACCACGTTATAAAAGACGCTATAAAAATTGATGTTACTCTTAATGATAACCGGGAATATGAAGCCCGTATAATAGGTGTCGATCCAAGCACAGACCTTGCATTGTTAAAAATAGATGCTGTCAATTTGGATTATTTGATTTTTGGAAATTCTGATTCTCTACTTATTGGTGAATGGGTAATGGCAGTAGGCAATCCCTTTAGGCTTCAATCTACAGTAACAGCAGGTATAGTTAGTGCCAAAGCAAGAAGTATCAATTTGCTTGAGAATCAAGGGATTGAATCCTTTATCCAAACTGATGCCGCAGTAAATCCTGGAAATAGTGGTGGCGCGTTAATAAATACTCGTGGTGATCTTATCGGTATTTGTACCGCAATCCAAAGCAATTCTGGTAAATTTGAAGGATTTTCTTTTGCCATACCTTCTAATCTTGCAAAAAAAGTTATCGCAGACCTTAGAGAATATGGCGTAGTACAACGCGGTTGGTTGGGCATCGAAATAGAAAATATCGATAATCAAATGGCATCTAAACTCGCATTGGATGAGGTAGCCGGCGTATTTGTTGCTTCTGTTCATAAAGCAGGTGGCGCTGCAGCTGCTGGCATTTCAAAAAATGATGTCATCATCAGTGTCAATAACGTAAAAACGGCTAGTGTGTCAGAATTTACAGCACAAATGGCACAATATCGTCCTGGAGATAAAATTGATATCTTATTAATCAGAAACGAAGTTAAAGTGTTAGTGAAAGCAACATTGCTTAATCAATTGAATTCCACGGACTTGATAGCGACATACGATGCGCCAATTTTAAGGCAGATAGGAATGGAATTGCGTGAACCAGATAAATACGAGAAGGCTGTAGTCGCACCTCAGGGCGTAATAATAGTTAGCATCCAACATGGCAAAATAATGTCGTCAACAATGATTGAGCCTGGTTATGTTATTACTAAGATTGACAATAATGTGGTTACTTCCGTACAAATGTTGATAAGATATTTGGATGATCATAAAGGTAAAAGTGTAATATTAGATGGATTTTACCCTAAAGTTCCTGGTGAATTTCCTTATACCTTCGTTGTTCCTGAATAAAATATACTCATTTTATCAGTTAAAAAGTAGTGAATAGCGCACGGGCGACTTTTTAGAAAACATATTTATTTTTTTATTAAGTAATAATTGTAATTTTGCGCCATATTTGCTCAAGCAGGCACAAAAACAGTAAAAACACATCTTAATGTCAGTAATCGTACAAGGTTTAACTAAGCAATACGGATCACAAAAAGCGGTAGATAATTTGTCTTTTGAAGTCCGACCAGGTGAGATTCTTGGGTTTTTAGGGCCAAATGGTGCTGGTAAAACGACAACGATGAAAATGTTATGTTGTTATACTCAACCATCAGATGGTACTGCTAAAGTTTGTGATTATGATGTGAGGACTTCGCCATTGATGGTCAGGAAAAATATTGGATATTTGCCTGAACACAATCCGTTATATGATGAGATGTATGTCAAAGAATACCTCCAATTTGTAGCATCAATCCATAAAATAGAAAATAAGCAAGGACGCATTTCAGAAATAATAGAAATGACTGGCTTAGGCAAAGAACAAAATAAAATAATAGGTACATTATCCAAAGGATATCGACAAAGACTTGGCTTGGCTCAGTCAATTATACACGATCCGCAAGTATTGATACTGGATGAACCAACATCAGGTCTTGATATGAATCAGCTTATTGATATACGCAGTCTTATAAAGAATTTAGGTAAAGAAAAAACGGTTATTTTTTCGTCCCACATCATGCAAGAAGTACAAGCATTATGTGATAGGGTAGTGATCATAAATAATGGTACATTGGTGGCTGACGAACCTATTGACAAACTTGGAAGGCGGATTGCTGGTAGTCAATTGGTGACTGTCATCTTTGATGAACAAAATGTCAAACCAGAGATATTCAATAAAATAAAGGGCATAAACGAAATTTCTCAAGAACATGGTGGCTTTATTTTTTCTTCAAGTGAAGAAATTGACGTCCGCAAAGAAATTTTCAAAACCGCTGTAGCAAATGGATTAACAATCATCGAAATGCACCGCGACAAGGCCAATATGGAAGATATTTTCAGACAACTGACCAAATCTGTAGATTATGTTTAGTGTTTTTTCTAAAGAAATACATTTGTTTTTTAGTTCATTGATAGGCTATATAGTGATCAGCGTGTTTCTGATCTCAATAGGTCTATTTATGTGGGTATTTTCAGATACTAGTGTATTGGATTATAATTTTGCGACGATGGACCAATTATTTTCCATAGCACCTTTGGTATTTTTATTTCTGATTCCAGCTATTACGATGAGAAGTTTTGCTGAAGAAAAATCCAAAGGCACCATAGAATTTCTATACACCAAACCACTCACATCATTCGAAATCATAGCAGGTAAGTTTTTTGCAAATTTCGTTTTGGTCTCATTTGCATTATTACCTACGGCTATTTATTACTATTCAGTTTATCAATTGGGATCACCTGTAGGCAATCTGGATACTGGCGCTATTTTGGGATCATATGCAGGATTGTTTTTACTTTCTGCTTCATTTGTTGCTATTGGAATGTTTGCATCTACACTTACCGATAATCAGATAGTAGCCTTTGTATTAGGTGCATTTTTGTGCTTTTTCTTTCATTGGGCTTTTACGTATATAGCGAGAATGCCAGTATTCACTACGACTTTAGATCTTTTTATTCAAAAAATAGGTATCAATTATCATTATAACAGTATGAGTAAAGGTCTGCTTGATACAAGAGATATTTTATATTTCTTTTCTGTAATCTTTGTATTTCTTTTCGGCACTGTCACCGTCATGGAAAATCGATCATAAAATTTTTTAGATGAAAGGCAAAACATTAGGAAAATACACGCAATTAGCGCTTATAGTTGCAATAATATTTGTTGTCAATATTATTGCTAATTTTTTTCATGCGGAATTTGATCTAACAGAAGACAAAAGATTTACATTAAGTGATAATACCAAACAACTTGTATCTGAAGTAGATGATAATGTCAATATCAGGATCTTGCTTGATGGCGAATTTCCAGCTGGTTTTAAGCGATTGCAATCTGCGGTAAAAGACATGATGGATAAAATAAGGGACGCAAATCCTAATATTATCTATGAATTTGAAGATCCTTCTGAAGGAAGCTCAGCACTTGTGGAACGTAGGCGCAAACAGCTGATTGAAGATAAGATTGTTCCAATCAATCTAAGCTATTCAGATGGCACTCAATTGGTTCAAAAAGCCGTTTTCCCATTCGCGATCATACATTATAAAACTAAAAAATACATCGTCAATCTCCTAGAAGAGCAAAAACCCGGTGATGATGAAGATATAATACTAAATAA
>CALFYH010000121.1 GCA_937952155.1 uncultured Saprospiraceae bacterium | reverse complement strand
GCTTACGTGGGTAATGAAACTTATCTTTCTGGTACGTTGATGTACCGAGATCAATGGAATGGATTTCCTGGAGCGCCAAAGGCTCAACTACTATCCGTCAATTTGCCAAGATTAGGTAAAAGAATAGGTTTGGGACTCAATTTTGAACGACAATCCATAGGGATCACCGAAAAAATCACTTATGAATTGATGTATGCCTACAAATTTTTGCTTGGAGAAGGGACACTCAGCATGGGTATGAACGTCTCAGGGCGCAATTACATTCAGAACTATACTGATGAGCGATTGTTTGCTATCCAAGGTATCACAATGGATCCTGCTATACCACAAACTATCCAATCACGAAACCTTTTTAATGCTGGTTTTGGGGTTTATTTTAACACCAATAAGTTTTATTTTGGAGGTACCGTACCAAGGATGATTAGGGCAGACATAGATTTCGATACCAATCAGCTATTTTCTACAGAAGTACGACACTTGTTTTTGATGACTGGTGGGACTTTTATCATAAACAACAATGTAAGGGCTACACCACAGCTTCTTTTTAAAGCTGCAGAGCATAGTCCTTGGGGCTTGGATTTGAATTTCAGTCTTACATATATGGACCAATACACGGCTGGCCTTACTTATCGCACTGGAGGAACAAGAGGTGATTTGGGCGAATCGATAGACCTGATATTTGGGGTACAACTTTCTGAAAGACTTATGTTTGGATTTGCGTATGATATTTCATTAGCTAAACTTCGTACCGTGAGTAATGGTAGTTTGGAAGCCATCATATCGTACAATTTGATCCCAAGAAAAATTAAAACAATCATCGTTAATCCCCGATATTTCTGATGTTTAGATCCACTTATATACATATCGTTATTTTAGGACTTCTTGTTTTGGGTTACAGTCGTATGGCTGTATGTCAGACTTTGGTTAATATCGATGCTATAAAAGGAATTAAGATTTACAATGAAGCATTAATCAATACGCCGAATCTCGAATCTTCACCTGCATTTATGGGTGATAAGATCGCTTTTGTATATACAGATGTGAAAGGAACGCTTTTTGACAAAGAAATAGGCGAACCTTTTTTTAATTTGGCTTATGCCCAAGTGGATGTAAATAATACTTTGCTCAATAGAAGTCCATATAATAAACGGATCAATTCTGATCTACACGAAGGTCCAGCAGCTTACGATGCACATCAGAATAGGATGTTTTTCACCCGTTCGCACAAAGAAAAAAGATTATACAGAGGTGTAGAAACAGACACTTTTTTTCTAAGAATCATGACTGCTGACCTAAATCCAGCCAAGCCAGATGTAAAACCAGTCAATATAAACGTTGCAAATTATTCTGTTTGTCATCCTGCATTGTCTGAAGATGGAAAGACGATGGTTTTCTCGTCCAACAAACCCAATGGAAATGGCGGTATGGATCTATATTTCGCTTATTTTGATGGTGAAGAATGGACAGGAATTATCAATGCTGGAGTTGATATCAATTCTAATAAAAATGAAGTTTTCCCATTTATTTTGAATGATTCAATCCTGATCTATGCATCAGATAGACCACAAGGTATGGGCGGACTAGATTTGTATGTTTCAAACCTTAAAAATGGAGTCTGGCAAAAACCAGAAGCATTGCCCGAACCATTTAATTCGCAGTTTGATGACCTTGGGATGATCGTCAGAGAAAATAGCAAATCTGGATATTTTACTAGCAACAGACCAGGTGGCAAAGGTAAAGACGATATCTACCGCTTCGAATCAGCACAACCCATTTTCGGTACAGATATAAGAGATATTGTAACATCGACGATACAAGTATTGGACAAATTGACTCTGGAACCATTGGCAAACGCAGCAATAACTTTGACACCATTGGATATTGATGTGAATAATTTTACACTTTCGAGCTATAATGTAGATTTGTTATCGGGCAAAGATCCGGGTGACCTTATTCTCAAGTTATCACCCAAAAAGGGACAGAAATTCCCCGAATTTTATACTGCAGAGAATGGTAAGGCCGCTTTTCAAATCAAAAAGAGCCAAAAATACCTGATATCGACTAAAACTCCTGGTTTTGCACCATTGGAATTAATCTTTGATTATCAAGTATTTGGTCCTGAATTTAATATTGTTTTAGAACCAGAAGATATAGCAGTTGAAGACATTACAAATAATATTGATGATAAATCCATAATCGATGAAAATCAATCTGTAGGGACTACATTGGATAGTATCCTGACTGATTCCAAAGCAGGCGATGTAGTTGTTTTTGAGAATATTTACTATAATTATAACAGCAGCCAGCTCCAAAAGGTCGCCATGGATGAACTTGATGCTTTGGCAAGAACCATGACTGCACGTCCGCAATTGAAAATAAGGCTCGAAGCCCATACTGACAGTCGGGGAACAAGCCAATACAATCTCCAGCTTTCTATAGACAGAGCAAATGCCGTAAGAAATTACCTAACGACACAAGGTATCGATGAAGAACGCATCAATATCCGTGGTTTTGGTGAAAGTAAAATTCGCAATAAATGTGGCGATCATGTACCTTGTACTGAAGCACAACACAGCTACAATCGACGAACAGAAGTTGTCATAGAGGAAAATTGATAATCTGCAGGTCTGTGTAAGAAAGACTTAAATACAGGAGAATTATAAATATAATGCTAAATTGAAAAAATATAGTAAAAGTCAGGCAACGTATTGTCTATTGTTTTCATCATATAAGGGAATTCGGATTCAGTATTTAATTTTTGACTTTATTAATCTTAAAAATATGAACAAGCAATTTTTTATAAATTTGAGCATCTGCGTCCTTTTGTTTACAGGGTGCCAGAAAGATGTTGACCAATTTAATCCATCGGGCAATGCAGCTACATTTAATGCCGACATTTTTGGCGTGGTGCTAGATCCGGACAAAAAGCCTATTGAAGGTGCGAAAGTAAGTTTTGATGGCAATGTAACATATAGTGATAAATACGGTGTGTACAAATTCGATAATTCTAAGGTAAAAAGTACGCACAATTTTTTCACTATTACGAAAGATGGATATTTTGAAGGATGCAAAACTTTCAGGACTGACAGAGACCACGGTATACAATTCAAAAGCATCTTGGTACCAAAAAACTTTGACTTGACGTTTTCGACTTCTACAGGTGGCAAAATTGAAAAAGGAAATGTTACCTTAGATTTTGAGCCTAATAGCATTGTGTATGATGATGATAATACCGATTATACTGGCGATGTAAAAGTGGCAGTTCATTATTTGGATCCTTTGGATTGGCTAACTTTTGATATCATGCCCGGCGATCTTTCGAGCATCAATGCAGGAAATGAAGTAGGTACACTTTTGTCTTATGGTATGGTATATGTGGAATTGCAGGCGACAAACGGCGAAAAATTGCAGATCAAAAAGGACAAAACCGTTAAAATGTCGGCTGTGGTATCTCAAGATCTTTTAGTAAATGCCAAACCAGAAATACCTATGTGGTATTTTGATTATAAAACTGGACTTTGGGTAGAAGAAGGAATAGGGCAACTTGTAGGTAATGTATATACTGCGTCGGTATCGCATTTTAGTTGCTGGAATTATGATTACAATTTTCCAAGCATCATACTTAGTG
>CALFYH010000120.1 GCA_937952155.1 uncultured Saprospiraceae bacterium | reverse complement strand
CATTTTTCCTTGTTTTGGCTGCGGTCTTTTTTATGCTGGTTCGATTTATTGCTGGAGAAAATGTCGCTGCATATTATGTGCTTATGTTTTTTTGTGGATTTTTTTTTTGATATCTTATTTTAGTTGTTTTTTTTTGTATTAAGTTTTTGCACAAAAGGCCATATTGAGCGCACAAAGTAAGCTTAAACGTATTTTTATAGCCCAGATTCAAAACTTATTATTCTAAAAATCAAATTTTCCATAAAAAAACCAGATTTTTGCATTCACCTATCAGAACCATATATGAGACGAGTTGTAATTACGGGAATTGGAGCACTTACACCCATTGGAAACACATTTAGCCAATACGTAGAAGGCTTAAAAAATGGGATTAGTGGTGCAGGACCAATCACTAGATTTGATGCATCCTTATTTAAAGTAAGGTTTGCATGTGAATTAAAACAATTTGATATTGAGCAGTTTATCCCTAGAAAGGATGCACGCAGATTAGACCCTTTTGCCCAATATGCTATGGTTGTAGCAGATGAAGCGATGCAAATGTCGGGTCTTGATCCTGAGAAAATAGATTTGGATCGAGCAGGTGTCATCTGGGGTACTGGTATTGGCGGATTCGAAACGATAGAGCATGACATTAGTGAGGCGGCACTTGCTACAGGTGAGCCGAGATATAGTCCTTTTTTGATTCCGAAATTGATTGGTGACATAGCGCCAGGACACATTTCCATAAAATATGGCTTCCGAGGTATCAACTATGGTACCGTATCTGCATGTGCATCATCTACTCACTCGATTATCGCATCATTTGATTATATTCGTATGGGACGAGCTGATATAATGATTACTGGTGGATCCGAAGCTGCCATCACTAGAGCGAGTGTTGGAGGATTTTCGGCGATGAAGGCCATGTCTGAGCGGAACGATGATCCAGCGACAGCGAGCAGACCATTTGACAAGGAAAGAGACGGATTTGTATTGGGTGAAGGTGGTGGTGCGCTCATTCTAGAAGAATTGGAACATGCCAAAAAACGCGGCGCAACCATCTACGGTGAGATCATCGGAGCAGGTATGACTGCAGATGCATATCACATGACAGCGCCACATCCTGAAGGATTAGGTGCTCGAAACGTGATGACCTTGGCCATCAAAGATGCAGGTATAAATCCTGAAGATGTGCAATATGTCAATGTGCATGGTACATCTACACCACTTGGAGATATTGCTGAGACAAAAGCTATACAAGCTGTTTTTGGACAGTCGGCTTACGACTTAAATATCAGTAGTACCAAATCTATGACGGGCCATTTGCTTGGTGGTGCTGGTGCGATAGAGGCGATTGCTTGTATTGCTGCGATTAATGATGGGTTCATTCCGCCTACGATCAATCACTACACGGATGATCCTGAATTTGACCCAAAACTCAATTTTACATTTAATAAAGCACAAGAAAGAAAGATAGATATTGCATTGAGCAATACATTTGGATTTGGAGGCCATAATGCTTCTGTAATTGTCAAAAGATTTTTGTAATTTTAAATTTTTTTCAAGGCATTCAAACATAACATTTTAAATATATTTTTGGTCAGGTGGATATAGTACGTCGATTTTATAATTTGTACTTTTCGGATGATAAAGAACTTACGATGCGGCTCAGGCCGATTTTGGGCTTTACACCTGCAAGGTTAAATCTGTTTAAAACGGCCTTTTACCACAAATCCATGACCAATGAGACACCAGGGAAAGCTACAAATGAACGTCTCGAATACTTGGGTGATGCCATCTTATCCACGATCGTAGCCGAATATCTTTTCAAAAAATACCCGAATAGAGATGAAGGTTTTCTCACCAAAATGAGATCAAAAATCGTCAAAAGACAAACGCTCAATGAGATTGCGGATAATATGGGCCTTGATGTGATTTTGGCGGAGTACAGCATGGGCAAGATGAGCAATTCTATGCTAGGCAATGCGTTAGAAGCTTTGGTTGGTGCTATTTATATCGAGTTTGGTTACGAAAAGACCAAAACCTATGTGATCAAAAATATTCTGATGAAATACCTGAATATCAACGATCTAGAGACTAGAGATGACAATCATAAATCTCAATTGCTGGAATGGTGCCAAAAAAATGGTAAAGACATCAATTTTGCCACATTATCTAAGTTTAAGTTGGACAAAAGAGACTGTTTCAAGGTGGCGATTGTCATTGATGGTGTAGAGATATCTACTGCCGAAGATTTTAATAAGAAATCAGCCGAACAGACTGCTGCTAATAGAGCAATTGAAAAATTGATGATTCAAAATACCCTGACCTAAAAACAAAATAAGTATGGATTCACTGACTCAGATTGTGCTTGGTGCTTCAGTTGGTGAAGCGGCCTTGGGCCGTAAAGTTGGTAACCGAGCGATGGTCTGGGGCGCAATAGCGGGCACTATTCCTGATCTTGATGTCATCTCTAACGGTTTTATGTCGCCAATAGATGCACTAGCATTTCACCGTGGACCGACACATTCCGCATTATACCTAACATTGTTCGCCCTAATACTTGGCTGGTCTGTTCATTTTTTGTACACACTGAAGTGGCACAAATGGTTGGGTATCATAGGCTGGAGTAT
The DNA here is from genome assembly GCA_937952155.1 of uncultured Saprospiraceae bacterium. Classification (GTDB taxonomy): domain Bacteria; phylum Bacteroidota; class Bacteroidia; order Chitinophagales; family Saprospiraceae; genus OLB9. The sequence continues at coordinate 18,386 of CALFYH010000120.1, read as the reverse complement.
GTTGATCTTGGCGACTTCGGGTGCTATTGCTTTTATGGGCCAAATGAGCTTGAATAAAGGCTTGATCGCTGCTGGCATACTTTGTGGTGCTGGATTTTTGGTGTTCAAAAGATATTTTAGGGCTAGTTATGATAGTCCTACAGCTTCTGTTAGGGATTGGCAATGGATGTTTTTCTTATCATTGGTGACGCATCCTATTTTGGATTGTTTTACAACTTATGGAACCCAGATTTTGATTCCATTTTCTGGCATGAGAGTGGCGTTTAATAATATAGCTGTAGCGGACCCTATATATACTGTGCCTTTTTTGATTTGTCTGTTAGTAGCTATGGGCTTCAACAAGTCCAACAAAAGACGTAGGTTTTGGAATAATATAGGATTGATAATCAGTAGTATATATATGATCTTTACTATATTTAATAAATTTAATATCAATACTATTTTTGAAAAATCACTACAAGCAAATAATATATCTTATTCACGGTACATGACGACACCTACTATCTTGAATAATATACTTTGGACAGGAATAGCTGAGTCAGATACGACCTATTTTTATGGAACATACTCGTATTTTGATGCCGAACCTCTATTCGAAATCAAGAGTATTGGTAAAAATCGAGAAACATTTGCAACAGACTTAGAGAATGATTCAACTTTAAAAACACTTCGCTGGTTTAGTGATGATTACTTTCAGTTAAAGCAAAAAAGTGGTGATACACTCGAATATTATGATTTGAGATTTGGTACATTCAAAATGAAAGCTTCAGATCCTGACCAATTTGTATTCAAGTTCAATCTGTACAAAGATCCAGCATCACATTACATCTTAAAAGATCAAGGTGAACGACCCAGAGATGCTAATTTTGGGGAAGCCTTTGCAGCATTATGGAATAGGATAATGGGTAGGAAATAATGAAAAAATGAGCGTAAATTGCCATATATTTATATTATTATTAATTTGTAAATTTATATTAATCAATGATGTAAATTCGCAGTCCGATACAATATTGCCCCAAGTGTTGCAACTGTCCCAACTTTTTGAAAACGTAGAACCCAAAAAGTGCGAACAGAGAATAACTTGTAAATTGCCTACTGAAAATCAAGTAGTTCACTACAAAAATATTTACCTGACTTGGGAAAATCCATGTGGAATCGTTTCTAAATTTCAAATGGCAGAAAACAGTGATTTCCAAAAGGTATTGATTGACACCATATTAAATAATAATTCTTTGACCATTCCAGAGTTAGAAAAGCACCGCGAATATCATTGGCGAGTTTCTAACGTTTCTGAACAAGAACATGGTACTTTTAGCGAATCTTTTTTTAAAACTTCGTCCATCCAGCTTGATGAGAATTACAATCAGAATTCTGTCGAATTTATTCCTACTTGGATAGGAAATAATGAAATCTTGTATGTGAGCAATCCCAAAAAAATAGATTGTAGAATCAAGATATTTGATGAAAAAGAAATGATGATTTCCCAAAAATGTATAAAGCAGGAAAAATTTGCTTTTCGTACAGAATCATGGCCGCGAGGCATGTACAAATTGATCCTTTCTTTTCCTGATGACTCTAGCCATACTAAGTATTTTGTATTGAAATGAAGGAAGAATACAAAAATAATTTGTTGGATGCGATCCAGGCGAAAAAGGAAAATGAACTTTGGCTGCGCAGTATTAGCAATATAAAACCTGAGACATTGCACGACACTATCAAGCAAGTGCATAAAGAAGTTTTCGAGCAAACCGATTGTATGAGCTGTGCCAATTGTTGTAAAACTTCGCCACCATTGCTTACCACTGAAGATATCAATAGGATCTCTAAGGCTTTGGGCATGAGTGCAAAACAGTTCTCCAAAGCATATGTGTTACAAGATTATAATGGAGAAAAGACATTCAACGTCGTGCCTTGTAGATTTCTGCTATCAGATAATAGCTGCCAGATTTACGACATACGACCTGAAGCATGTAGAAGATATCCGCACACGGACGAATTGGAATACCCCAAACGCACCAACCTGAATATTGCAAATACTGTTGTTTGCCCAGCAGCATATAATATTTTGGAGAAACTTAAATCAAAAATAACGTTGCCATGATTTACGAATTTAATGGATATATCCCAGTCATCGATGAGTCTTCTTTTGTACATCCACAAGCTACTGTCACGGGCAATGTGATCATTGGCAAAAACGTATATATCGGTCCAGGAGCAGCACTTCGTGGAGATTGGGGCGAGATCATTATCGAAGACGGATGCAATGTTCAAGAAAATTGTACGCTCCACATGTTTCCGGGTAGATCAGTCACCTTGTTTGAGTCCGCACACATCGGGCATGGAGCCATCATTCACGGCGCTGTGATCGGACGCAACTCCATGATAGGAATGAATAGCGTATTAATGGATGATGTGGTCATCGGTGATGAGTGTATCGTAGGCGCATTAGCATTTATCAAAGCTGGTGAGACCTTTCCTTCAAGGAGTCTTATCGTCGGCAATCCAGCCAAGGTCATCAAACAAGTAAGTGATGAAATGATAGCTTGGAAAACGGCTGGCACCCAATTGTATCAACAATTGCCCTATGATTGTAAAAACACCTTAAAGCCATGTGAGCCACTAAGATCTATCCCAACTTATCGCCCATCGCAACAGGAAGTATATGAGAGGTTTGGGAAGTGATGGTCATTGATTTGATTTTTATTGAAGGTTTTTAAGTTGCAATGTTTTACATATTAATTGTATATTTGCTTTATGAATAAAAAAGATCATATTAATTTCTGGTTAAGATCTGGTAATGAAAGTTGGGAAGCGGCACTTTTATTGCTTGAAGGGAAAAAAAATGTGGAGGCATTATTTATGTTTTGTTTGGCTATTGAAAAATATTTAAAAGCAAATTGGGTTAATGACAACATTGAAGATATACCACCTAGAATATATGATTTACAGTCAGTGTATTCACAAACTGACCTAGATCTTGAAACTGATAATGTAGATTTTTTAGATACAATCAATCGGTGGAATATTGAAGGACGATACCCAGATTTCAAATTCAGTTTATACAAATTGGCGACAGATGCCTATACCGAAAAGCAATTTTATAAGTTAAAAACTTTAAAGTCATGTTTACTAGAAGGGCTTTAGAAATATTATTAAACCAAATCAATTTGGAGCTGATAGAATTGGATCTAAATCCTGAGAAAGTCATTTTATTTGGTTCTTATGCAAATGGTGGTATTCACACTTATAGCGATGTAGATATTGCTGTATGGAGCCATAAATTCACTGGAGAAGGCTTGTTAGATTTTGAGCTCATTAGGCCTATTATTAGAAAACACAAACAACTTGATATCAAAATGTATCCTGCTGGTGCCACTGCTAATAATTTTGACCCATTCATCGCGGTCATAGAAAAAACAGGGAAAAAGGTAAGTTTGATACCATCACATTAAATAAACCTAAAAATGCCTTGATTGAAACCTATTATTGAGTTGTAATGTAAATATATTCAATAAAATAGGTGTTTTTTTTCACGACTAATGGGTAATGTAATTCCATTTGAAAGTTTGACAACATTGGATTCCATGTTCATCATTACTTCACTAATATGAGAAGCATTGACCACATAGCTTTTATGTACTCTAAAAAACTTATGACTAGGTAATATGTCTTCTAAAGTTCTTAATGTCTTGGAAAGCAATTTTTTTGTGCCATTAGTAAAGTAAATTTCTGTATAATTACTCTCAGCTTTCATATACAACAACTCATCTGCCATGCAACAACAAAATCCACCAGGAATAGGTATCATCAGCCTTCCTGATGCTTTTATGGCTTGAGGTAATGTTACGTCTGGCTTGATGATGTATTTATCTTGAATATCTGTATTTGATTTTAGTACTTTCATTTTACGTTCAGTTTATTTTGAAATAATAATCAGTTTAATCTTGAGTTAAAATCCGCCAAATATTGCACCAAAATTGTTAAAAATTCCACTTCCAGAAATCCTATTCCCAAATAGATTCATAGTTCCGTAATTGTTCATAGTGGATCCTGATGTATTCAAGATGCCCATGTCAGATATATTCGCTCCAGTAGAAGGAGTTGGGAATAAGAAAAATGCCCCTGCATTGTGGTTGAAAGTTCCTTGATTGTGTATTACCCATTGTGGAAAATTTTGCCCATTTTGAAAATCGATATATCCACTATTTGTAAAAGTACCAGTGTTATAAAATAAATCACCAAGGATATTACTTCCACTTAAGTAGCCATTTTTTGTAATATTGCCGCTATTGCTTATGCCATTTCCTGTTATGTTTAATAATGCCATATTAATAGCTCCTAAATCCAGAAAATTTGCACCTACGTTATTTTGAATTCCATTTTGAGCTATTGAGCTAACGTTTATTGAATTACTACCACTGCATTGGATGAAGTTATTATTTTCAATGCCCTTTAGACTATTTTGTATTGAAAGTGTACTATTCGAAATATTTAGTGTTCCATAATTTCTAATTCCAAAACCTGTTCCACCTTGGATCGACATATTGCCATTAGTAATAGAAAGTGACGCACCAGCTTGGATATCAATGGATTTTGCTGTGAAACTGCCACTTGTAGCACTCACATTATGAGGTGGTGGGATTATCACATTAAAACATGGTGGTGGAACTTGACCCATAGACCAATTCAAAGGATTATTCCACAAATTATTCATTCCTCCATTTGTAAAAATGGTCGTTCCTGTCATAATACCTTCATCCACCAGTCCATTACAATTATTATCTAGATTATCACAGACTTCTGGAGCTCCAGGGTGAATCTGGAAGTCATTATCATTACAATCAGTATTATTACTTACATAACCTGCAGGTGCAGCGCAGTTTATCAATGTTATTGCTGGATTGCCAAAACCATCAAAATCATTATCTTGATACCAAGTGGATGGTGGAGAAAGCGCTCCGTTTGTGATACCGTCGCAATCATAATCTTTATCATTACAATTTTCTGGAGCACCTGGATAAACTTGAGCATCATTGTCATTGCAATCTGGAATGTTTTGTGTGTACCCAATCAAAAAATTACCACAATAACTTGTTGTGATGGCAGTATTTCCCCATCCGTCGCCATCCGCATCAGCATACCAAATATCTGACTTTATTGGGTATTGAAAACGTATAGGTACGACTATGGGCGCGCATCCTGTTTTTTGTATCTGAATATATAAAATGTCCAAATTTACGCATGCATTGTTGGGTGTAAATTCATCCAAAACCCAGATGTATGTGCCAGCAGATGTGGTCAAAGCTGCATCTGTAAAAATGCCTACTGTTGGTCCGTTGGTAATGTTTGTTTTTAAACCTGATATGAATGGGGTTATCGTAATATTGCTACATTGGTTGTTCATGATTCGTTGCACAAATATACCTTGGTTTTCTGCTGGTGGTAGGATGACCGGAAAAGCACAATTTATCATAATGCCTTCGTTCGTGAAAGTGCCAATTTGAGTCAAAGAAACTGAAGTATTGGATGGGTCGAAAGTGATTGTTCCTTGATTGGTAGTAGTACCTTGGTTGTATAAAGACAGAAGATTGACCGATTTGCACGATTCTATATTTAGTACTCCACCAGTTAAGTTCCGAAAATTGCTAGTACATGTAAAGGTTGTGGATGCATCATTGAGATTGAAATTGCTCACATTCTCTATTCCAGCTTGATAAACAGATTCCGTTGAGTGTAAATAGGAAGTACCTGAAATGGTGGTTGTACCTTCATTGCGTATAGGATGTCTTTGTGATGCGATGCTCAAGGTGCCAGTAGAGGTAAAAGTTGCACCTGCATATACTTGCAAACCATAATAAGCTCCAGGCAATGGGTTTGTAAAAACCATACCTCCAACATTAGTAAAATTTGTTAAAATTTCTACTGGAGATGTATATTCGTAAGTGATGGGATCTACATAGTTTGGATAATTGTTAAAAGTCATGAGTCCAGATGCATTATTGGTCGTATTTCGAAAGTAATTATAGGTATTGGAATTGAAATTTCCATTGTTAGTAAACTGAGCGGCATTGGTAAAAGACATTTGAATTCCTTGATTACCGTTTAGGGTCATACTATTATTATTAATCACTTGTGTGTGGTACTCAAATTGGATTCCAAGATCACTTGTATTTATCGTACCATCATTGGTCAATAGAGTATAGCATGGATAGGAAGGGTCGCAACCTTCCTGCATATAAATAGTTTGGGCATTGAGGGTACCTGAATTGGTGCAATCAGCATTCCATACCTGGCCGGAAGAGTGGGAAACAGAGATAAATACCAGATCTTCCACATTTATTATTACGCCTGGCTGAACCAATAGGTCAGAACCGTTAATTAACCTGAATTGATGCAAGACATTGATTTGGGCTCCACCTGAGACTTCTATGCCTGCATAAGAATAGATGTTGTCAACATTTACATTAATATTGATCTGAATCGTAATGGTGCTAAATGCTTGTGGTACTTCGGCATTATCTCCTGACATAGGCAAGCAGTTGCAAACCCAATTATCGGCATCCGACCAGTTGATACCATCACCACCGCCATCCCATGTAATAGTAGCTCCATGCATCGACATGAGTGGTAGAATAGACATGAAAAATAATACTAGAAGTCTCATATTGCTGATATTTATAGGGTGCTAAATTATAGGCAAAATTATGTCTTTTTTCAGTAGCAAAAGAATTTTACTTGTCACATGATGATGTGATATTTGAATGAAAAATGATGAATGAAAAATGATGAATGAAAAATGATGAATTGCTAATGACGAATTACAAATGCTAAAATTTGAAAACAAGATGTTACGAAATTTAATTTTTTTGAAAGATATATGCAGAACCTTCATTGGTATAGCCTGAACCGTGATCATCTTCAGCTGCCCCTATTATTGCATAATCTCCATGAATTGACACTGAATACCCAAAAAAATCACTAGTTTTCCCATCTGAAGAAATGAGCTTAACTACTTGACTCCACGAATCTCCATTATTTCTATAAACATACGCAGATCCTTTATTAGAATCTGTTAATGCTCCTACAACCACATAATCTCCATATATATCAACAGAAATTCCAAACTCGTCGGATATTTGCTTATCTAATGCTGACAAAATTGAATGATGTGACCAAGTAGAGCCAGCTCTTTTAAATATATGAGCTGCACCTTCATTTGATGATGTTTGCCCACCTGTGAAGTCTATAAAAGGCGCCCCTACAATTGCGTATTCCCCATTAATTGATACTGAAGAGCCAAACTCATCACCAGCATTTCCAAAAGGTCCAGAAAGCATAGCTTGCTGAGTCCAATTTGTACCAGATCTAACAAAAATGTAAGCAGAACCTCTATCTCCATTAGTTCCAACGTCATCTTTAGGAGCTCCTATTATAGCATAATCTTCAAATATTGCCACTGATTTTCCAAACTCATCGTTTATTTGACCTCCACTAACAGTTAGACTATTCTGAAGTGCCCAGCTAGATCCAGACCTTAAATATATATACGCTATACCTTGATTAACTCCATATCCATAAGCTCCAACTATTGCATAGATTCCATATATTGATACAGAATACCCAAATTTGTTATTATACCATGGAGATGATTCAGTAAGCTTAGACTGCTGTGTCCAGGTAGCTCCCGATCTAATAAAAATATATGCCGATCCTTCATTAATATCAGTATCAACCATGTCGCCATAGGCACCAATAATAATATAATCACCATTAATTGCCACTGAACATCCAAAATAGTCGTTTGTCGCACCATCAGAAGCTATTAATATTCCTTGCTCAGTCCATGAATTTTCTGTTCTTATAAAAATATAAACGCAGCCTTGATTAGAATTTGTTCCGATATCAGCAAAGGGTGCTCCAATTACTGCATAATCTTCAAATATTGCTACAGAATGTCCAAAAGAGTCACCTGTATTACTGTTAGAACTGGTTAACTTATTGTTTTCAGATGTTTGGGATGGTGATATTATTCCAAAAGTACTTGAATTTGCTTTAGTGAGAGACAACCATTTAGTGCCATTGAATCCTTCAAAATCTTGAGTATTGGCATTCCACCTTACTGCACCTGCAATAGGTGTGTTATTATCATCACCAAGTTTTATTTTGCCTCCAACACCTAAGCTTCCATTTACTTCAGTACCACCTTCAGCCCATATCTTCACTTTTCTATCATTTCCCGAAGGATCAGTGCCACCTCCAACTATATTTAACACATGATCATTCCCTCCAAAGCCACCATATTGGATTTTGCCAGCATCAGTACTTTTGCTTGAATGATTATATCCTAATTCTAGTCCTGAATTGTTACCAATATTATACAGACCTAACCTGCCATCTCCTCTAAGATTTAACAGATTATATCCAGACCAGGCAAACCTCAGTGATGATTGATCCGCTTCATAGTCTGCACCTAAATGCGATCTAATAGAGAAATCACTAAATGCATCAAATTTTCGAAATTTTAAAATTGAACCGCCTTCATTGGTTTGCGATGAATCAATTAATGTCAATGTAGGGTATGGACCAATTGCTCTATGACCTATAGTCATTTTTCCATAAGGATCCTTTCCTCCTACACCTACATTACCATCGGCTCCAATATGTAGTATATTTTGTTTATTAAAGTCAGGATAATCATTTGACTGAGATGAGAAATTGATACCATGAAAAAATATGGGATCACTAACTGTTTCCATATTTATTTTAACACCAAAAGGATCGCCACTTATATCACCACTATTTTCAAAAGATATTCTATTTTTCTTTTCCAAATCGGTTTCAAATTTTAATTCGTTTACATCATTGGAAGTTTCTATTTGCATTCTTTTAGTGTTGTTTGTTTTAAACACTAAAGGTTGATTGTCAGTAGTACCTATAAAATCTGTAAGTGGGTTCGAGCCACTATTTCCTAATGTGCTCCATCCATCCGATCCACCAGCACTTGCCCCCAAAGCTCTAAAATCTCCATCCAATTTGATAAATTCCATTGCTTTGTTGCTTGGTATGGTTACAATCCCAAAAGTCGCATCATGAGAAGTGCCATTAAATAATACCAATCTGGACCCATCAGCATACCCAGCGTCTATAGAGATGGCATAGGGAGCTGTTGCTCCTTCTATCCAAACAAAGCTCCTTTCTAAAGGAATAAATGCAGAATTTGTAGTATTGTTGACACCTTCCACCTGAGTCCTAGTCCTGAGACCTCCATCAATGTCCAATCCTGCTTGTGGATCAGTATTATTGACCCCAACTCTTCCTCTGATCTGAAAGGAATACAACAGCGTAGAAGCATTAAAAGTAATGCTATACACACCAGCAGGGCTTACAGGGATACTAGCTCCATTCAGTACACCAGTGCCGCTAGGAAAAGAGGCAGAGCCCCAGTTGTTGGCCCAATCGTGATTTTGCCTAAATTTCAGTTCACCAGCATTCAAGGTGAAAGTGCCAGTCCATACACCAGGGCTGCTCTCTGTCAAGTCGTGATCTGCAGTCCAATTGCCAGATGGAGAGGCTGGGCCGATGATGGAGATTTGGCAATATCCATCTGCCAAAAACAACATCATCATGACCAAAAGTGTAAATAAGTGTTTCATTGCATTAAAAAATTTAGTGGTTTAGGAATTTTTAATGAACCTAGAAGTTACCAAGTCATACAAAATTTATTATTTCGCAAAATTGTGGGAATTTTAAATGCTTAAAAAATTTGTGGTGTCACATGATCATGTGATATTTACTGATTTTGGATGAAAAATGACAAATTAGTACACACAAACAGATTGATCCAAACCTTGCTGGTGAAATGATTAACTACGGTGTTATCGTTTTTTTTTAAATACATCTGGAATAATTTGCGAAGCTCAAAGACTTATTTCACATGCCAATCTATCCAAGCATCTATTTGCTCTACAGTGTAGGGTTTTAGTACGATTTCCAAATCTTTTTTCAAAAGATAAAATGATGGCGTACTATAGATGTGAAAATCCTTCACTGGCTGGCTTTCCCATTTTTTATAATCGCAAGTAGCTGTAAAAGGTAAAGGTGCAGTAAAGGTGGTAAATTCGCCCATATTCTTATCCAGAGAGACAAGAACGACCTCTATACCTTTTGCGCGCCACTTAGAGTAAAGATGAGCCAGTTTGGGCATCACCTCCTGACAGTGGTTACACCAGTTGGCGGCAAAGACGACTACTTTGTAAGGTGCGTCGATGGCACTTAATGAACCAACCTGGATATGGTCAGGAAAATAGCTATGTGCTCCAAAAGTGATATCCGGTGCCTTGTTTCCAATTTTGAGCTTGCGGTAGCCTTCCAGCTTATTGGTCAGTTTAATGTCCACTGTACAGCTTCTGTCTTCCAAGACCTTAAGTGACAGGTACTCTGCAGCGGGAAACATACTCCGCTGCTCCAGAAGACCAAAAAGATAATCGGTGATGTCGTTGTATTTTCTCTCGTCCATCTTTAGTTGAGAAAGGATGATGTCTATGGAACGAATGAGATGAGCATGTACAGAATCTAAGGAGCTCATATTGTTCTCTACAAACCATACATGACTGTCAATGGCGTCCCTTAGCAAGCCACTTTTGTACAGTCGCGAGTCGGAGTAATCTATGGTGCGAAGGGCTTTCAGGGTAGCGGGTATCTCTTCAGGGCGATGCTGAGCCACAGCTGATACGGAGCTTAGCAGTTTGCGAGTGGGCAAAAACCAACTGACATAACTGTCCTTTGGTAACTTATTTATAAATGCTACATCTTCTGCATGAATGCGTTGTTTTTCTACTTGAATAGCTCTTAGTGGTGTTTGTTGTTTCGAAAACATCGAATCCTTCGTGTACATCCTTTCCAGATAGAGCCATGCACCCAGGGCTTGCTCACGTTTAGGATGTTCTGTGGCATATTGCGCAAACCATTGATTTTCTTGCCCTGTGATGATCTGGATGGTTTCTGCATCACTCAATGCTTCACCCTTTATTACTATATCTTCTCCGCTTAGGATGACTATAAGTGGTTTGTTATCGGCAGACATGAGATAACCTACTCCATAATCTGCCTTTTCGTAATTTAACTTAAAATTACCCATACTATCGGACGTTGTGTCAGATATCTGATAAGTTTTTAAACCATTGAAGCCTTCGAGTTTGATGGGTTGATTGGCGAGTAATGAAAGCTTGCCTCTGATCGTTTGGGCACTTACAATGGTGTAGTAAATGGTGAACGTCAAAAAGAATATTGCTCTGTACATGAATTAATAGGTTAGTTAAAACATTGTAAAGTTGAAGGTTTTAGAGTTGAAAAGTTTAGTACCTTTAGTGTTTTCCAATAACTTCTAGGATGCCTGTATCACTTAATGCATGAAGTAATTTGATATCATCCAAATATTTTAACAATAATTCCTGAACAATATTACGCCTTAGATTGCCTGTTTTTAAAATTACGATCTTTGGTGGATATCCATAAATTGTAGAAAAATTTATAAAATCTTCATCGTTGGTTATAATAATAAATTGGTTGGCTTTTGCATAATTCCATATTTCAATGTCTTGTGCTGGAACCTTTAAATCACAATTATCGACATGAATGCATTTTTCAACATAAGACTCAATGTTCTTCACAATACGCCATGAAATATTAGCATCTAGTAATAGCTTCATATGGTCAAAAGTCGCAATGAAGATTCTCTCTGAGATGCAAAGCTTAATGCAGCTAAAATATGTTCTTTAGTAATTTGTGGATAATCATCAGAGATTTCATCATAAGTCATGCCAGATGCCAACCAAGATAAGATATCTTCTACCGAAATCCTTGTTTGTTTAATACACGGTTTCCCAAATCTTATTTCAGGGTCTATAGAAATATATTTGTTTATCATATCCATACATGAGACTTTTATAGTACAAAAGTAAGTAAATTTTTACAATTTTAATACACACTTTGTAAAGTTGAAAGTCAGAAAGTTTAAATGGGTTGCGACTTCAAAATGCAATTATCCTTAAGGCAACGCACTGAGTTTCCGTTCGCCCGATTGTTAGTGTTCATGTTGGCACTGCTGTGATTGAAGTTGCCCTGCGGGACAGGTAGTTAAAGCGTCACCCTTCCACTCCGCTAAAGCTGCGCTAATCAAAGTGACCTCTCTTCCGCTTTGCGGTTTCCTCACTCAAAGGTCACGCGGACCTTTGCTTTTGCTATGCAAAAGATCATTCCTCAATCCTTAAGGCAACGAACAGAGACCCCGAGTGCACGAAGGTTGGTGCTCATGATGGCATTGCCGCTATCGAAGAAGAGGATGCGGGCATTGGTGCCACTCACCGTACTGCTCCAATAGCCGCCGGAGGTACCGACAACGTTGAGCGAACCATCGCTGAGGCTGCGGTAGCCCGCCACAGGCAATTTTAGCGGAGATGCAAATGCCCCGGCGGCATTATTGGTAGTCCAGGTCCGTCGCTCTTGCTCCCATTCTGCAGCAGTAGGTATTCGAAATCCCGAAGGACAAGGATTGTTTTCCGCAACGGTACCTGACCACATATGAGTATCCCCAGTACTACACCAATTATCGGGGCTCGTACTGGTTATGATAAATAAACCATTTGTAGTTAAAAAACTGCTTGCCAGAGTAGTGGTTGTTCCTGATGTACGTACCTGATGCCCGTCGGCATTGCGGCCCCATTGGTATAGGTCTCCATAGCTGGCAGCATCGGTAGGGCTGGTTGCTACCTGTGAAGCACCCAGATTGCGGTCGAGCCATATCTTGCCGGTGACGGGATTGACTACGGTGCCATAGTTGCCGGTATTACTTGATGTCATTGCCTGCCATGCTCCGTTAATATACTGATGCAGTCCTTTTGTACTACAGTCTGTACACGATATCATCAAGCCTTCTGCTGGTGCGGCGATGGCATTTCTTTGTGCTAAGGTCATACGGGGTGGTAGAAAACCCGCAGTTGTACTTTGAATATCCAAGATAGAAGATGGGGCGGGTGCGGCTGGGCCGATGCTCATTTTACCGTTTTTTTGCACAAGTAGTGCATTACTTCTGGCATTATCAGCAGTACCATTTCCTATCATAAATAGTGGATCGGTATCTACCCAAGATGTTCTGTTTGCAGTATTAAATCCTCCTTCATTGTATCTGCCTACTGCGGTAGAAGAGAAAGCTACAGCATGTGTACCTTCTCCCAAAGCAGCTGCATTGACACCAAAGGCACCACCGCCAGCTATACCCGCTGCGTTGGTTCCTGTATCACCTACGTACCCATTTCCTGTGGCAAAAGAGTTTTCTCCATGAGCTTGGGCTTCATTGAATGCAGCTGATCTTAGACCTGCAGCCCATGAACTGTTTGCGGCTAAAGAAGTCTCACCGGTAGCATCAGAAACAAAACCCATTGCGGTGGAGTTTTCCCCACTTGCATATGTGCTTTTGCCCATTGCTGTGGAATTTTCCCCTCTTGCTCCTTTCGACATTGATGGAACATCAGCATAAGACAAATCTACTGCACCATCTCCTATATCGCCATAATTATTTGGGTCTCTCCCTAAGAGTCTCCAGCCGGTGTGGCCTCCTTCTGTAATTTTTTCAAGTTGGCTTTCGCTATCATTTGCCAATATCCAACCTGTATCTCCATGAAGTAAAAATCTCGACTTACCGGGTTTTATTGTACACAATCCAGCTATAGTGGCATCAAAGTTTGTCGTATTTTCTATCAGTAAAAAAGTACCCTTTACTCCAGATGGTAGCGTCACCATAAAGTCTGCTGAAGGACTTCCATTGAGTGAAAAATAGCCGTACGCACTGGGAAGTATGACTGGTGAAGAAAATACCCCAAAACCTGTCGGTCTTATACGTAAGTTACCGTATATATCCAATGCGGTTTGTGGGTCAGTATTATTAATACCGACGTTTTGTCCAGATAATGTTTGTAACAAAAATGTTAAAATCAAAATATTAAATAATCGTTTCATTATTAATTTTTATGGTTTTTAATTGTTAAATAAAGCACAAGATTATAGCGATTATTTGTTAAAATCAAAAATGGCTTATCACATGATGATGTGAAATTTACTGATTTTGGATGAAAAATTACAAATGTTGAATTACAAAATACGAATGTCCTAAAATCACCGAAAGCTAATAACAAAAGACCAATTAACGAATGACGTATGATGAATGGACTCAATTACGAATGGTCTGAATGTATCAATTAACTAAATGCTAGACCAAAGCCTAAAGTCATAATAGCCAAAAACCAAAAGCTGACTAAAATAAAATGATCAAAGAATGATCAATCCATCTTGATAAATTTTGCAATCAAAATATCTCCATTTGCCTTCAATAAATACAGAAAAAAAATACCAGGACGTAATGCACTTATATCTATTTCACTTGTGTTTTTAATTTCGATTAATGATCTACCAGATGCATCCTTAATGCAAATGTTCATAGGGTCTTCATGATCTAATCCATTTATATATAGCATTTTATTCACAGGATTTGGGTAAATTTGAATATCAAAAGCTTGGTTGTCTGTACTCGTCAATTTATTTGTTTTGAAGAAACGATTGACTTCCGACCAGCCACCATAATTATTCAAAGTATTTCTGGCTCTAACTGATACAGTGTGCCAACCTTCACCCAAATTGGACCAAAAATGCAAAGTATCACTCGTTTCTAATGTATTGCCATCGATTTTAATCTGATAATTTTTGATGCCAGAAGTGTGAAAAGCTTCGGACCACGCCAACTTTAAATCTTCATTGGAGTATATAGTATCCAAGTGTTGTGGAAACTTGATTTCAGGGATAGAAGGCTGTGTCCACTTTGCAAAATCTGGCATAGCCGAAGGCATCTGTTGTTTGCCTTCCATTATCGATGAAGCAAAACCCGTCAAACTTAGATAAAAATCAGAAGGCAAGTCTTCATTTGTTGTAAAATAATGATTGGTAGGAATGTTGTTTGCAATTTTGAAAATGGCTGTACTTTCATCTATTTCATCAAACATAGCAACATAGAGTGACTTTGCACCAATGTCTACAGCATCAGATATTTGTTTCCACATTACTTGTCCTTTTCTTCTACCAAATCTGGTGGAGCCAGGTGGTTGATTCATAAGATTGTCCCATCCAAAACCTGGAAATATTAATGGCATAAACATTACATTATGGTCATCCAAAAATGTTTTTTCTTCCATCCATTGATGGGTACTTACAAATGCTGTATTGAGATTTAAGCTTGTATAATTGCCTACATTCCATGGAAAATATGCCAAAAAATCATCATAAATAGTATTCCAATTTGTATTGTTTACATCTATCCTGTCTCCAGATCCTATCAAATGTGCCTCATAGCCAGGTTGCTGGAAAATAGAAGCTATTTGTGCAGCCACTTGAGGTGAGAATCTATCTTCCCAGTATCCAAATAAACTAACAACTGGCATCCCTCCATGCTTGAGATATCTTTCATCACGTGTTATTTTCATACTGTCCACTAGGATTTTCCAGTCCTTACTTATATACTCAACCAATTGGTCTGCGGGCATCCCAGATTGGTCATACATGATATAAAATGTCCTGCCTGTACGATTAGCAGCTTCGCGCACATAAGAGGGTATCCTAAACACTTCATGGGTATGACCTGGATACAACTGGCCTACAAATCTCTGCACTGCTACTCCATGAATCCCATAGGCTTGCATCTACTGAAAATGTCTAAGGATAGTTTTTTTATTGGCAGATGAAAATAGTGTTGCCTGTTTGCCATCTTTCAATGTCCATCCTGGCACAGGATATTTTTCTTCATTGCTATACTCGTCCATATCAGGCCACATCTCCACAGTAACTTTATTGAGATCCTGATCCCTAAAATAATGAACCCAACCATCAGGGGAAGGGTCTCCAGGTGCTCTAAACCATCCTTGATAACCACATATTACTTTACGATCCAATGTCGTGGCATCGATCACATCTGTTCCTTCATATTTTCTGCCGGTATAGCTTCCAAAGTAATATTCAGTCAACCTGCTCCACAGCTCAGTTGGCGAGTAATGCAGTGTGGCAGATATTAGGTGTTTTTGAATACTGACATCGGATTGTATTCTAAGGTCTGCTCCTAAATTTTGGGCATTTCTGAATGAAGCATTCCTGAGTTCAAATACCATAGTTTTCTCTCCATTGCTATTAATCAGGAAGGCATTTTTCCCTTTAATATTTTGATAATCTGATGTCGCAGAGTTGTAATCTATCGTGACTAATCCATACCCAATATCTTGAAAAGTAAGCTCAACATATACTGTTTTATTGACGACGTCGGTATTGGTTTGCAGATACATATAGGGTGCATAGTTGCCCGCACTTCCCTTGGACCTATACACTGACTTTCCTGCTATATTTACAATTTCAAACTCACCATCAGCACCAGAAATCGGCACTAATGGGACTTGGGCATTCACATATAGCCCAATGAACGTGTAGAGTAGAGTAAGATAATATCGCTTGGATCGGAATTGTGATTTATATAATATGATGCTTGTCAATTTTAACACTTTTGTTGATTTTCCATGAATGATCGATAAAAATATTGTCGTGATCCAATCTAAATTTCAAAGCACCCACACCTAATTCGTAGGTACCAGTCCACACACCAGGGCTACTCTCTGTCAAGTCGTGATCTGTGGACCAGCTTCCAGATGGAGACGCAGTTCCGATGATAGATATTTGGGAGAATGCTTCAAAACTGACTGTATGAAAGATTATTATGAAAAATAAAAGTCTCACTTTAATTAAATTTACTTGTTTTCTGAATTCTTTAATAATGTTTCTACCAATTTTTTGAGTTTTTCATTTTCTTGGATCAAAGCATCAATTTGGGCTTGTTGTTCTTGGATGGCTTTAACAATAGGTACTGTAAATTCAGCATACCTAAGGCCATACATCCCGTTTTCATTTGTAGGTTTGTCCACTCCTGAAAATGAGTAACCCAGTTCGTTGGCTGCTTTTTCGACATCCTGAGCAACAAAACCTGATAATACTTGACTGCTTTTTGCTACGCCTCTACTGGATTGCTGTGCAGATGTTTTTAGTTCATTGTTTATCAAGTCTACATTTAGATGATAAGTTACTGGTTTTAGTTTTTTGATGAACTCGATGCCAGGTACATTGTCTTGTATATTGGTCTTGTATCGTCCATCAGAGATATTTGTCCAGTTTTGAAAACCACCTATGGAACCAGTAGAAGCTGTACCCAACCTTATCTGCTGATCAGCTGTCACTCTTGCTCCATATCCTATCGCTGTGCTATAAAATACATTGGGGAAATTATTTGGAGCTGCATCAGCATCGTAGCCCAAAAATGTAGATCCAAAGTTATCAATAATATCATCTCCTGCAAAAGTGCCTATGCCTGTATTTTCACCTCCTGTACTATTTGCATAAAGCGCTCTGTTGCCGAATGAAGTATTGTAATTGCCTTCTGTATTACTCCAAAGTGAAAAAGCTCCTCCCGCAGTATTGTGTGTTCCTACATTATTATTGTATAATGACTCAGCCCCAAGAGCAGAATTATCATAACCGCCTTCATTCCCCTCCAAACTATAACTACCTACAGCAGTGTTGTTAGATGATAAATTGTGGTTTAAAGTGCCAATACCTACGGCAACATTTCCATTACCTTCTACATTATCTAAAAGTGCTTGATGTCCAATAGCTACGTTGTTATAACCAGATGTGTTATCATACAAAGCTTGCTCTCCTACAGCAACATTATTTATTCCATCCGAATTATTTCTAAGAGCTGCTTGTCCTACTGCTACATTTTCTAGACCATTTACATTAAATTCCATAGCATTGGTTCCTATGGCTACATTGGCGTAACCAACTGTATTTGTTTTCAATGCATTAGTTCCGACGCTCACATTATTTATTCCTTCAGTATTATTATTAAGAGAATGAAAGCCCATTGATGTATTGGCATATCCAATAGTATTGCGAAGCATGGACTTGCTGCCTACAGCGGTATTATATTGCCCATGTTCTGGTAGCGTACCATTCATACCCACAAATGCAAGTACTGAATCACCTATGGCTACTGTTGAGACAATACTCGTACATCTATTCATCGCATTAGAGCCTATGGCAACATTATATTGTACAGCATCATTAAACTGTAGTGCTCCTGCTCCCATTATGGTATTGAAACTCACATTGGAGCCTGTCTCTTCCATGGCTCGGTGACCGACTACGGTATTATAATCATTGTTAGGACCAGCATTAGTTTCCAGACTAGAGTGCCCCAAAGACGTATTTCCATTTCCAAATGTCCTTGTTTGAGATGCGGAGCCGAT
>CALFYH010000119.1 GCA_937952155.1 uncultured Saprospiraceae bacterium | reverse complement strand
TGTATGGAGAAGACCGGATTACGCCGGCTAAAAAGGTGGCGCTGGCGCTGGCCGAATTTATTCAAACCAGGTACCCAAAAGATACCCTCGACATTCTTGTGTTCGGCGACGACGCCTGGCCTATCGAACTGAAAGATGTTCCGTACCTGCAAGTTGGTGAATACCACACCAACACAGTGGCGGGGCTCGAACTGGCACTCGATATCCTGAAAAAGCGCCGCAACCCGAACAAGCAGATTTTCATGATATATCAGGATTCAAAGAGATCAGATCGTACATTGAAAACAACATCACAGGTGGAAAAGCACCTGAATTGAAATTTCAAAACAATGTGCATACGCTGCTTACTATCTCTGCTAAACTAGATGATAGTATGAAAAATCGGATATCTCAATATGAAGCAGATGTCAAATTTAGAGAAGAAATAAAAGAACTTATCCAAACCCAACACCTAAAAACAACCAAACAAATAGAAGTCTTATCTGACAATCTGCTAGATAGCTATGACAATATCACCAGACAAAAATTGGACGATCTAGAAGATGGACTGTCGTTTATGAGTGTCGTAAAAAGATCATTCAGCTCTATATTTGGCAAAGAATCCAGTCTCAAAGAATGGCTCACTACACAGGCTAAGGATTTTGAGCTCAAACTCAATACATCGCTTCGCGACAAGCTCCAAAACGGCATCATCGATGTGGCAGAAAACATCCAAATAATGGGTAAATTGGTAGATAATAAGCTTAGGTATTCAACGACCATTTTGAAGAATAATGATGAAATTTTTGCTGACATTGCCGAAAGACGCATTAATGTGCTCAAAGACTTGCAGCAAAGTTTCAACCAATTTATGAATACCGCTGAAAATTTTTATGACGAAAGAATGGTTTCGGAATCATCAAAAATGACACCAAATCTAGCTGCAGGCGGCGGTGTAGCTATTGTCGGTGTGATTTTGGCTGCTGTAGCTCAAGGCGCAGTATTTGATATCACTGGTGGCGTATTGACAGCTGTAGGTGTACTTTTTGCCGGCGTCACTTTGGGACTAAACAGAAGTAAAGTTATAGGCAAGTTTGAAGAAGAAATCATCAAAGGTCGATCCAAAATGAAACAAGAAGTAGCTGAAAAACTTGATGATTATACAAGCCGTATTCGACAAAAGATAGAATCCAATTTTTTTGAGTTTGACCAAATGCTCGAAAAGGAAGGAATGACCATCATGCGTGTAAATAAAGTCCAAGCTGAAATAAGGGATGAATTGAATACAATGAAGGCATATTCATAAGCTTTATTATCTGTTTCTTAACACTATTGAAGAGTCATTTTACGTTTTAAAAACAATACGAATCGTGGCCTTTGCCAATAAAATATTAAAATATAATCATAATCCGACATGAAATTTATACAATTATTCCTAGTTTTATGTGCTTTCAATAGTTTGATTGCAAGTAACTTGCCTTATGAACTCACCAATAAAGTATATGATACTGAAATAAAAACAGTAACGCTTGAGTCAGATTATTCTTCATCGACAATTCCAATCATTTCCATAAACGGAGGTAATTTAAGGCTGAATTTTGATGATTTATTAAATGAAGATCGGAAGAGCGTCGTGTAGGGAAAGAGTGTCTTCGCCTGTGTAGAT
>CALFYH010000118.1 GCA_937952155.1 uncultured Saprospiraceae bacterium | reverse complement strand
GGATCAAAAAACAAATAAAATTTTTCAACACGTGTCTTGAACCATTTTGCAGGCAAATAATGACCAAATTCGTGAAGTACGACAAGGATCGAAAGACTTAATATAAGTTGTAATGCTAAACTGACTTTATCCATTATTGGAATTTTGTTTCAAAAATTTAATTTTCAGACTACAATAAACGAATAATATTTCGAAATTGTTTTACGAAAGAGATCGCAAATTTAGATGATTATTCATGAAACCAATCATATTACAAGAAATAATCCCTAACTTTATGGTAAATTTTGTATATGTTTCTATTTTATTCGGACAATGTGGACGGACAGACGATCTCTTTAGCAGGAGATGAACATCAACATTGTGCTAAGGTATTGAGAAAAAAAATTGGTGATCAAATCAAAATTACGGATGGACAAGGCCATATTTTCACTGCTGAAATAAGCGCAATACAAAAGCAAGCAACCACATGTCACATTGTAGATAAAATCACTACTAACCCAATAGTTCCTAAATTATCTATTGCCATTTCGCCTACAAAAAACCTGTCGAGAATCGAGTGGTTTGTAGAAAAAGCAGTGGAAATAGGTATCTCAGCTATCTATTTTATTCAAACCCAACGAACCGAAAAAAAATCTGTCAATCTAGAAAGGATACACAAAATTTGTATCTCAGCGATGAAGCAATCATTGCAAGTACATCTACCACAAATACAAAGCTATAAAAGTGTCAATGAATTGATTGAAAATGTTCGATCTGATTATGATCAAAAATTCATTGCATATTGCGATGGACCGACGGACATACTTAAAGATATGTTTACAAAAAATAAGAGTGCATTATTGATAATCGGACCTGAAGGTGATTTTACCGATAGCGAAATCAAAGAAGCCATATCTGCGGCATTTATACCTGTTTCCTTGGGCGATTCGAGATTGCGTACAGAAACTGCTGGTTTAGTTGGACTTATGATGATGAAATATTGATAAATTCATGTTGTTTAATGTAATGTACTTTTATTCAAATCATTTTACAATCACTTTTTGTGTACTTATTTTATCTCCAGCTTGTAATTGAAAAATCAGAATTTTTTGATTATCAATGTCTTCAGAAATATTGAATTGATGTGCCCCAGATGATAGATGTCCCCAATTGAATGTATTCAAAATTTTACCTTGTAAATCTGTAATCTTTAGTCGAACTTCATCCTTAGATTGCAAATCAAATTTTATGGACAATTGGTCATCACTTGGATTTGGAAATACCAGCATTCCCAAGCCATTTTGACTTTGTTCATTCACCTCATGTGTAGAGGTCATTTTGTTTTTGCTCAAGTGTACTTTAAAAACCTGACTACTTGCGCTACTTTGTGTCCCTGTGTTTATAAAAAATATATTGGGTGCAGAACTGCTAATGCCGCCGTAAATATAACCTATCATTGTTGTATCTTGTGTGATTTCGTCCAATTTTAAAACACCATTTTCGTACATTGGAATATTGGGTGTAGGAATAAACTCTGATCCTGCACCCAATAATGCTGGCATAGATACAGGCAATTTGTACTCAGCCATGCTGCCATCCTTATGTCTTGTGACACGTGCTATGGTATTGACAAAAGGAACATTATCGTCTTTTACCAAGACACCATTTTCGTCAAAATATTGGGCAATGCCCCCAAAAAAAACGGTATGCATTTCATTTTCATCTGCACTAAATATAGGAATATGTGCACAATGATAATGGTTATAATATTGGTTAAATCCTTGCTGAATCTCATGTCCACTACTATCAATATTGACACATGTCAGAAAAGGCAAATCGACCGTTTCCTGAAATACACCCGAAAAAGCCGTCATTCCTTCCTGTCCATCTGGCATAATCTGTGCCGCTACGTTATAATCCCTTCTATGCAAATTTGCCCTGTCGTATATTTCAGGTAAATGCTTGATTTTGATCGTAATACCATCATCGTGTATCGTAAATTTCCTGATCGCATTGGTATATTCTTGTATAAATCCCGGACCGTTGTTTGGCCCCATCGGATTATATCTTCCTATAAATTTTTGCCCTCCAACTAGATAATATGTGCCATAAATTTTATGCAAATAACCACCAGTTACTGCCATTTTTTCATCATAAATTTGTCTTATATGTGGCTTTATACTTTGATCGTTTTGAATCGCAAATATAAGGTTGGGTATATCGATTGCAGTGAGATTCGGATAAGTGATATGATCTGCTGATGTGGAGCTATATCCATATCCTCCAATAATATACAACATATTTCCTTCCTGATAAAATTCCAAATTTGTAGCACTAAGTTGCTCTTTTATACTCGGTGGTAAAACGTCCAACGATGCAGTCCAACTTTGATTATTTTCGGGATCTACTACATAGATTTGGGTATTATGCCCTGCGATGTCGAAACTGGCAAAAGGTTGTCTTCGATGCAAGCCATCCAACCTGCCACCAACGACCAGCCATTTTCCTTCGTGTTGTCCATAAGCGAAGGACTGCAATCCACCTACTCCTGCAATGGTAATAGGTTCAATTTGAATATCAAAAGATGATTGTGCAACTATGCTAGAGATTACAATCTGAACTAAAAAAATAACAATTTTAATACGGTGCATATTAGAGCATTTAACTGTATATAAGCAGTCAAGTTAAATAAAACTTCACTGCTTACAACTATATTAATGAAATATTTTTATTGATCACAACTTTCATGACTACCATTTATTATCCCTTGAAAATCATCAACAGACAAGAAAGTTGGTACGTAAGTTTTGCCAGCAAGTTTTAGCTGACTAGTAAATCCACGCAAGTGGTTTCTGGAGCCACACTTCAACAAATCATACATTTGTGTAATATCGTCTTTCGATGTATTAGCATAAAATTTTCTGATATCCCAAATGTCCATATCTTCGATAGTTGCGCCTATTTCTAACGCATCAACTTGGGAAATATTCACTTTTGCAATAAGCTGATGGTATAAAACTTGTAAATCTTCATCGATGAAAACTCCCTGTTCCAATTCACTTGCAGGGTCAGGCACATTGTATTTATCAAGCAGAGTTGCTACCTGGTCAATATGCTTTTTTTCACTTGATGATATATTAAAAAAAGCAAAGTGTTTATATTTCTTATATGCATAATTATATACATCATATGCAAGTTTTTCTTCTTGCCTTAAATATATTAAATCAGATTTTTCTTGATCTGTCAAAG
>CALFYH010000117.1 GCA_937952155.1 uncultured Saprospiraceae bacterium | reverse complement strand
TGATTCTGTAATTTGGTGCTGTACCACTCAAGGTCAATCCTGCTGGTACTTTTACACCCCATTTGATCTCCTCTGCCTTCGCACAGTTGTCTGCCAATTCCCATGGCTGACCTACATTCCAGTTGGCTGCACATCCCCATGGATCTACACCAACTGTTGCATTTTTAACATTGAAAGTTGGTGCTTTCTCGTCTGTCGCTTTGATTACTTGTGTATATGTGAATACTTCACCTGTACACCAGTCTAACAACTTCCAGTTTCTGATCACTTTCATGTTTCCACTACATCCGATTCCACATGCTGGAATTACGTCATCTGTATATGTTGTATATAGATTACAAACGTTGTTATCTACTTTTTGGCTATGTAGGTTAGGCTGACCTGCTGGTGCAGCATATCCTGGCAATTGATATGTGAAATAGCCATAGCTATATCCTTCATTAAATTCTACTACTGAACCTGTTTGTGCATAATCGTCTGCATAAGCGCCGATGTTGGTTGCACTAGCTGGTTGTGTTCTTGAATCTACATCTAAGTAACCTGCGATAGCTGCTGGTGACGCATCTAATCCACATGTCAAATGTACTTCACGTACTGGTGGGATGAGGTCAAATACTGTGATTTGGTTGAATGTAAAGGTTTGGCTACATAATGTTGTATTACCTTTAGCATCTGTAAATTTCCAATCTCTTCTCAACTTAGTAGCACCACAATTTGTACCTGTTACTCTGTCCTCGAAAGTCATACTAACTGGCCCACATGCGTCACGAACTGCCGGTGGTGCAGTTAATTTAGATTTGTTTGCATTTTGACCAGGGATGTCATACAACATTCCTACTGTCTCTCCTTGTACAACTGGTAATTCATAACATGCAAACTGACATTCTGGTGCATTTGCAGGATTTGTAACCGTTTGAACCTGACCTGCTCCTGTAATTGTTACATTGTAAGTTCCTGTCGCTATATTTGTACCAAAGGTTGTAAATACGTAAACATATTGAACACCTGCTGTAAGGCTGACAGTAATCAATGGATCCAAGCCACCCGCTGTATCGTCATTTGCTACGATAAAGTTTGTACATGGATTCAATGGGTCGAAAGGTGCTGTATAAAGTATCGCATAAGTATCTCCATTTGACCCAGCGGCATTAAAGGTATATAAACCTGTAGTACTTACTGTAAATGGATATACATCATAGAAATCAGGGCCTGCACCTGTATTTGCGCAAACGGTAGTACCATTTGGTCGTGCAAATGATGGGTCTGTTAAGTCTAAACTACCCGCAAAACTTGTAATAGGTGTCGTCACTGGCATATCAACACAATTGCAACTAACTACTGGGGCTATCTTGTCTTCTATAGTAAATGTTCCCCAACATCTGTTGCCTGATGGACCTACTATCTCGTAGGTGTGATTTCCACATGGCAAGTACATTGCTGTATTTTGTGTGATGTTATTTAGTGCATTGGCCTGGCTATTGAATGGCCATATATTGATTTGATAATCTGCATAACAGGAGTACGAATTACCTTCTAAAAACATGTCTGGACTTAATGTTACCTCACAGTTTATATCCACAGAAATATTCACATGATCATTACAAGTCAAGCTATTGACTATGATCGGATTTACTCTCACTGACACCGTATAACTACACTCGTCTATGATCTCGCCTAAATTCGATATCAATTGCTGCGTTATCGTATATGTTCCTTTCTTCAATAATTCACCTGGAAGCGGTCCGGCTGTTTGTTTAACTACAAAGTACGCACAATCTCCTGCTCCCGTTACCAGATTCGGTAATTGATATTCGCATGCGCCATTTGTAAGCGTGATTGTCTGGTCGCCTGAACACACCAATAAACATGATGGATCTATTACTGTGATTGTCGTACTCGCTGTAGCGCTACAATTGTTCGCATTAGTCACCGTAACTGTATAAGTCGTCGTCGTTGATGGTGTTACTGTGATGCCTGATGTTGTCGCACCTGTATTCCAAAGGTACGTACCACCACCACTCGCTGTTAGATTGGCTGATGAGCCTGTATAGATGGTGCCATCATTGGCAACTGTACCTGATGTCTCACTCACCGATATCGATGGTGTAGGTAATGGCAATACCGTAATACTTGAGCTTGTCGATGCTGTACAGCCATTGACACTCGTTACAGTAACTGAATATGTGCCAGCTGTTCCTGTGGTTATACCTGCTGTAGTAGCTCCATTGCTCCAAACATACGTACCGCCTCCACTCGCTGTAAGTGTTGCCATCGCTCCTTGACAGATAATGCCATCGTTTGGTGTTAGTGATGAGTTATCAGTTCTTGCTATGGCAGCTATCGGTAATGGATTGACTGTTATTGTTGATGAAACCGATGCAGTACATCCATTTGAATTTGTAACAGTTACGGTATATGTTCCTGCTGTTCCAGAAGTAATACCAGATGTTGTTGCTCCAGTGCTCCACAAATACGTTCCACCTCCATTAGCGGTGAGTGTAGCTGTTGCTCCAGCACAAATAATTCCATCATTCGGGGTAGTTCCAGAGTTATCTGTTCTTGCAATTGTCACTATTGGCAATGGATTCACCGTTAATGTTGATGAAGCCGATGCAGTACACCCATTTGAATTTGTAACAGTTACGGTATATATTCCTGCTGTACCAGAAGTAATACCAGATGTTGTGGCTCCGGTACTCCATATATAAGTTCCACCACCACTAGCAGTAAAGGTAGCACTCGCACCAGAACAAATTATGCCGTCATTATTTGCTAATCCTGATGTTTCTACTACTGCTATTGCAGGAATTGGCAATGGATTAACGGTAATTATTGATGATATAGATGCGGTGCATCCATTAGAATTAGTAACAGTGACTGTATATGTTCCAGCGGTTCCTGTGGTAATGCCCGTAGTTGTTGCACCTGTACTCCAAGCATAAGTAATTCCACCATTAGCGGTCAAGATAGCACTTGTACCGGAACAAATTATACCATCATTATTTACTAATCCTGATGTTTCGACCACTGCTATCATAGGAATTGGTAATGGATTAACGGTAATTGAAATACTTGTTGAAGCTGAGCAACCTAAGTTTGTAACAGTGACTGTATATGTTCCAGCAATACCTGTAGTAATACCACCAGTTGTTGCTCCTGTACTCCATACATATGTGCCACCACCACTGGCTGTAAGTGTTGCATTCGCACCTGAACAAATAATGCCATCGTTATTTGCTAAACCTGAAGTTTCTGTAATAGCAATTGCTGCAGATGGAGTAGGATTAACAACCAATGCAGAACTAGTACTCGGTCTACATGCAGGGTCTGTTGGAGATGGAGATAAAATTGCATAAATTACATAACTACCTGAAGGAATTGAAACTGAAGCTGTTGCAACAGTCCCACCAGAAGATAAACTTCCATTACTAACAGTAGATAAAACTGTTCCACCAATATATGGGTCAGTAGTTGCAGAAGGAAAAGAAACAAATGATATACCAAAAGTAACACCCATATCTGTTAATCCACTTGCTGTTAATGTGGTTAGCGTATTTGCACATACCGGATTAGAAATTGATAAAGTACCGATAGTAGGGCAAACATTACATCCCCCAGGTCCAATTAATCCAACTACAGCAACAGATGTGCATCCATTATTCCCACTAGTAACTGTTACCGTGTATGATCCCACAGATAATCCTGAAATACCAGATGTTGTCGCTCCATTGCTCCATATATAAGTTGGACTAGTGGCATTTGTTATTGTAGTACTAATTGCACCATCAGTGCTAATACAGGTGGTTGGTTGCGTTATTATCGTAGAAATTGAAGGAACAACTAAAGGAGTTAAAGCTTGTTCAGTTGTATTAGTACATCCATTTATATCAGTTACTGTCACTCCCATTATAGAAGGTGTGGATGGCATAATTACATTAATTGATGTTGTTGTTAATCCATTGCTCCATAAATATTGAGTTCCTCCTGTTCCTGTTAGTGTTATGCTACTTCCAGCACAAGCCGTAAATGTACCAGTGATACCTGCAATTGGTAAAGGATTAACAGTAATCGTTGTTAAACCTGAATTTGAACATCCATTTGCATCAGAAATAGTAACAGTATAGGTAGTTGTGCTAGTTGGTGCAACATTTAAAGCTGCTGTTGTCGCACCTGAACTCCACAAATATGTTGTTCCGCCAGAAGCAGTAAGAGAAACTGAAGCACCAATACAAATGATTCCATCATCATTTGTAACTCCGCTAGTTTCTACCACTGCAATTACTGGTACTGGCAAAGGATTGGCAGTTATATTTACCGACGTAGATGACGTACAACCTAAAGATGTTACAGTTACAGTGTAGATGCCAGTTGTTCCTGTGGATATACCTGCTGTGGTCGCACCAGTACTCCATAAATAAGTGCCTCCGCCCGTAGCAGTAAGGCTAGCAGTTGCCCCATTACAAATAATTCCATCATTATTTGTAGAACCAGATGTTTCAACAATATCAATTATTGGTGTTGGCAAAGGATTAACTGTAATCACTACCGAAGTCGAAGTAGCGCATCCTCCAGCATCTGTAACGGTAACTGTGTACGTTCCTGTTGAATTTGCAGAAATAGCTGTTGTGGTTTCTGCTGTACTCCAAAGATAGGTTGTACCTCCTGAAGCTGTCAAAGTTGCAGATGATCCGGCACACAATATACCGTCATTATTTGTTGTGCCTGAAGTTTCTGTAATAGCTATCGAAGCTGGTATTGCTACTGGCACTTCATCCGCTCCTATGGTTGGTGTGACTTTTTTAGATTCACAATCAATATCATTAGTAACATTTGGAATGTTGGCACCACCACATAATAAAGGAGCATTAGTCGATGCTGATGTTAAATGTAAATCTGTATTAGATACAAAGACAGGACATAACAATATTGATTGAGCATCTTGAGTCGTAGCAGTTTGCCAAGCTGCAAGTGTTGTAATATTTGAAGCATTGTAAAAACCTAAAATTCCTTCATTACCACTAACACAGTACGCATTATTATTGATCATAGCAAAAGGTGATGAAGTAGCATCGGTTGCAATGGCATAAGATGTTGATACACCAGTTGTGTTTTCTAAAGAATTTACAAAAATATTGTTGCGAACATCATTTCCAACAGAAGTATTCTGAATATACAAACATGCATTCTTGTCTGCAGTTGCCCCAGACCTTGCTATTGAACCAAATAAATTTACTGTATTATTCCAAATATTAACTCCACCTGTAACTGAAATTGAAGTGCTTAAAACTCTAATGCCCACTATAGCATCGCTACTTAAAGTACTCCATCCATCACCAGATATATCAGAAATAGTATTTTCTACAATATTTAAATTACTGGCTGCAATGGTGGTATTTATATCGATGCCTTTACCTCCATATCCATTTGTACTATAATATCTTACCCCAGTTATGTTGTTAAGATTGACCGTTGAGTTGGTTACCGCACTTTGAATATCTATACCTTTGGGGTTAATTAAATTCGCAATACTCTGACCTATTCCAACAATTGAGTTTTTTGAAACAAATGAATTCATAATTCCTCTAACCTGAATACCGAATTGGCCTACTGACGAAGCTATTGAAGTACTGCCAATATCGCATAATCGAATAAGATTATTATCAAAAGCAGTTCCAGCATTATTGCCGAAAACACCAATTCCAACTGTGGTGGTTTGTACTCCATTATTCTCTATGGTGATGTTATCATTGTCAAATCCAGTAAATCCGACAGCTCCACCATTAAATATACCATAGCTTGTGGTTGTACTATTCGTTCCACCTATTACATTTACATTTTTTATCGTAATGTTAGTTGCAGGATTTGCTGACGCTAAACTTGAACCCAAAGTTGAAATAGCTATGACAGCATTAGGAGTTGTAGTACTAGTATTAGTCACTGTCAAATCCCTAGAAGCTTTAACCATCGGACATACTGAATTGACAGTGGTTCCAATTGATCCATCAATAATTACATAGTCCCCACCCAAAATTTGGATGATTGACTGAGCAGAGCCAGTTATAGTTGTAGTCACTGTTGGCTTGATTGTTAAAGTATTGGTCGAAGACGCTGCTGGAATACTATTAATGATTATTGGAAATGTTTCTCCTGTTGAATAAGAACTATTTATAAGGTTAAAAGTTACAGGACCAGTCACACATCCTGTATTGTAAGCAGCGACAGCAGAAGTCAATGTTGAGAAATTGCCCCCTGAACCTACAGTATAGACACCATTTAAAGGCATTTGGATGATTAATATATTAACTGTTGGCGGTGGACTTGTCACATTATTAACATCAGTTGCCACAGCACCTGCTGGACTTGATGTTATATTTGAAGGAGATGCTAAGTCTTGCGCAATTATATAATAATTAATAACATCACCAAATACAACACCACCTACCAAACTAAAGTCAAAAGTAAATGACCATTGGCCATTGATACCAGTCCCACTTAGCAATACGCCAGATTGAGAAACATAGGACCCACCATTTTTATTGTAATAAATTCTAGGCATAAAACTTCCAGAAGTTGGTACGCCAGTTAAATCAGTTATAGTAACTGGAGTTAAGGTGTAGGTGCTTGATTCTGAACATAAAGCCAGTAAAGGTGTATATGTTATATTT
>CALFYH010000116.1 GCA_937952155.1 uncultured Saprospiraceae bacterium | reverse complement strand
AAACATGAGACAAAGCGCTGCAATCCAAGCAGGCCATCTCTTATAAATAGTGAGATATTTCATAGGATACATCAAGATTACGTATAAGGTGATTGCACCTAAAAATGCACCAACCATAAAGTAAAGCTCTTTCAATATCACAATACCCAAAATCAGTAAAACACTTATGAAAAGTACTTGCCTGATTATATTTGGTGCTATTTGAAACCTTGAAAAAGAAGGCCTTATTCCCATATAAATTTGATCAACCTATTTTTGAAATCGATTTTATTTGTGGCTTTATGGTGGTTTATTTTTTATTTATAAGATATCCAATATAAAACTCAACACTTGGACCTGCTTTGGATATGGAAGAACTTACACCATAATTACCAAGGATGCCCATTTTAAGCTTGCCGAATTTACTTCCGAAGTCATCCATAATAACGCCACCTTGAAGTGCAAAAATACCCGATCCTGAAAATCCTAGCCCAGTCCAAAATGCATCTTCCTTTTCAAATTTCAGGCTATACAATACATCTATAATGTCTGGGTTTACCATATTGGCTGTGATCATTGGCTCCAAATAGTAGTCATAACTATAAAATCTGCCTCCTACATTAAAGTGGAAATGTTTTTGTCTGGTCTGATCAAAGCTATTAACAAGAACATCAGATGCATAAATTTGACTCATTGCTCCACCAATAAAGAAGGTATTTCCTTTGTACTCTCTGACATTGCTAGTATAAAAAAATCCACCACCAATAGATGGAAAGAAGGCACTACTTCTGTTGCCCAAGATAAGCGGATCGTTCAAGTCATTAAATATCTCATTGCTACCATTGTATCCATACTGCTGGAAATTGGCGGATAGTCCGAGTGAAAGTTGACCATATCTGCTCAATACTTCTTTGAGTTTGTAAGCATAATTCAGCTGAATACCAATTTTACTTACTGGTCCAGTTTTATCGAAATTCAAAATAGCCCCACCACTCATGTTATAGTCAGTCAAAGGGTACTGAAATGAAGCAAATCCAGTAACTGGTGCTCCACTAAAGCCAATCCACTGCATACGGAAAAATCCATCAAATATCATGTCATTTCCAACGGCTGTATAAGCTGGATTCCATATGGTTCGTGCTTCTGATATATGCGTGCTATTGGCAATCTGTTGACTGATTCCACTATAAAATGTGATCAAATTTATTATGGAAAATAATATTAATTTTTTCATTTTTTGTTTCAATTTTGATATTTTAAAATTAGTCCCACAATATGGTTAATGAACTTTTAACTTCCTTACCTCCATAAGAAAGTACATAATAATATGTGTCAGCAGGCAATCGATCACCATTTCTTGTACCATCAAACAGTGCCTTACCATTGAGTTGATAACCTTCAGCTTCAAAAATTACATTTCCCCATCTATTGAAAATAATCAGCTTATTATCTGGGAAATCGCTAAGGTTGCCGAAATATAATTCATCATTATTTCCATCACCATTTGGTGTGATAATGCTGATGGGCTTGAAGCTGTCTTTTTTAACACAAACTGTGACATCATCGGTAAATTCACATCCATTTGCATCTGTGATTGTAACAGTAAATACCGTTTCGACTAATGGTTTTATCTCAGGATTAGCAATATTGCTTGCATCAACAATAAGCTCAGGATTGTCCCACTGATATGTGACACCACCAGATGCACTGAGTTTTATAGTGCGACCTTCAATGACGCAAGTATCAATTCCTGCACTAATATTTACTGGTTCGAAGACCTGAATTTCAATTGTTTTTGTATCGACATTTGTGGCGCAAATTCCATCAGATACTTCCACGGAATAAGTGGTTGTTTCAGTTGGGTTAGCAGTGACTACTGCGTCCGTCAAAGAAGATAGGCTGTTTCCTGCAGGATCAGACCATTTGTATTTTAGTCCACCACTTGCCGTTATTTGTACTGGTTCGCCATTACACACACCTGGTT
The DNA here is from genome assembly GCA_937952155.1 of uncultured Saprospiraceae bacterium. GTDB lineage: Bacteria > Bacteroidota > Bacteroidia > Chitinophagales > Saprospiraceae > OLB9. Next base: position 4,699 of record CALFYH010000116.1, on the reverse strand, counting down.
TGTCTGCTGCCACACTTGCTTTTACAATTGGGTAATAAGTTACTTTTATACTATCTTTTTGGGTACATCCAAACTGGTTAGTAACAGTAACCATGTAATTTGTCGTTTGCAAAGCAGCAATTTGATTATTTACAGCAGTAAAACTACCAACAGTTGTGTTATCTGCCCAAATATATTGCGTATGCATACCGGCACTGATGACTTTGCTTTCTCCTGGACACAAACTAAAATCCGATCCCAAATCTACAACCGGTATTGGTCTTGACACTACGGTAAATGTCTTTTCTATTTTACAATTTGCTGCATTAGAAATTACCAAAGTATAAGTTCCTTCTTGTGTGATCTTAAGGGTTTTGCCAGTTTGACCAGCAATTACATTTGTGCCTCTTTTCCATTCAAATTTTGTACCCGTAGAGACTACAGTGACATCCAATGTAGAACCAGCGCACAAATTATAACTATCTGATATCATCTCTAAAGTGGGCTTATCTTCATAGGTGATCTTGACACGTTCCGTTCTAGAACAATTGAATGAGTTTTTAACAGTCACTTCGTAAATACCTGATTTATCAGCGGTTACACTTTGTGTAGTTGCTAATGGTGCACCGTTTAAGGTCCATACGAATGAAGTGTTGCCAGATCCTGCATTTAACACTGGTGGAGTATCACCAGCACATAAAGTTTTGTCATTCCCTAAATTGAAAGCAGGTCTTGGATTTACGCTTATTTTAACTTCTTCAATTACTTCACATGCAGGTGTGCCACCTTTCACAGATACCCGATAGTTGCCCGCTGATGTCACAACAAGTGTTGATCCTGATTCCCCTGTTATAAGTCCTTGATCGTTAAACCATTTATATTCTGCGTTCGTGGCATTGGTTGTAACAATAATCTGATGGGATTCGCCTTCACAGATGGTAGCATCGCCATTTAGGCTAACATTAGGTCCTGGAATAAAACTTAAATTTATCTCATCTATAGTATTGCAGTTGAATTGATTGGTAACTGTGACTTTATAGACGCCATTTACATTTACATTTAACATTCGAGTAGTTTGAGGAAGTAGGTTTCCATCTTTTGACCAGGTATATTTAGTTCCATCACCACCTGCGTCTAATTCAACAGTATTGCCTGTGCAAGATACAAGTGTTGGATCTCCTAGATTCACAACTGGGAGAGAACGGATTTCGACATTCACTGATTTCCTTGTTTTACATCCAGCATCATTGGTCGCTTCTATTGCATATATACCAGAATTTTTGGCTTCAGTAATTAAAGTGGTTTGCCCTGTAATCGGATTACCATCGTAGAACCATTGCAATGTTTTATATCCAACAGCTGTAGCAGTTATCTTGTTGGATTCGCCTTGACATATATTTATTAATGCTGGAAAATCATTGATGGCAGGCCTTGAGAAAAAATCAATTTTGACCTCATCATCGGACTGGCATTGATCGGCATTTTTTACTACAACTTTATATGTCCCTGTCTGTACAACTTCGTAGGTACTTTGGGTAGCATTGTTAATGACCTTATTGTCTTTATACCATACAAATGACGTGCCGTCAGTACCACCTTGTAGAACAACGGTATCACCATCACATTTTTTTTGATAATCACCCAATTCAACAATTGGCTTTGCAACTAGAGTGACTACTGTCTCGTCTTCACCATCACAACCAAATTCACTTTTACCTACCAATTTGTAAAGGCCACCAAGGGTAATATTTATTGAGTTATTTACTTCACCAGCAATCAAACTACCATCTCTAAACCATTGGTAGGAAGTGCTTCCTGATCCAGAGCTATTAAGCATATAAGTCTCACCTTCACAAAATCTTTGATTATCAGCTAAAGATATTGTTGGTAATGGATTGAATGTAACCTTGATTCTATCAGTTTTTTTGCAACCTGTTGAATGGGTGACTTCCACTTCGTAATCTCCTGTTGATGTAACTGTTAGTGTTTTCGCAGTTGTGCCTGGGAAATCGACACCATTTTTGCGCCAAATAAATGAAACACCATCATTGCCTGCATTTAACTCAACTGATTCACCTACACACTTTTCTATATCTTGTCCCAAATCAAAACTCAAAGGACAACAATTGACAGGAGCTGTAAATAAATTTGCTTTATAAAGTTTGCAATCTGTGGAAGCTGTGAAAAATGCAGTCACGTCTTGCATTAAACCATCAGATTCTAATCCAGTAAGGATAACACTTTGAGGACTGGTTGTTATATTAAAAAGCTGTCCGTTTACACTCAATTGTCCAATACTTGGAGGTCTGTTGTAAGTAATAATTAATTCTTGGGTGAAATCATTAGTTGCTGCTTCACATGGAGTCTGTGTACCTACAGTAATATTATCAATTCTACAAGCTGGCAATACTGTCAAATCCATACAATTGCCGCTTGGAGTAATGCAATTACCTTGACTTATCACTTCAAAAATTGTTTTGCCAATCCAAGTGTCTGGATTATTAGCACTAAGGTACACCACACCATATACACAAAATGTTCCAGCTTTGATTAGTTGGAAATCGGATGTATTATTATAGAAAGCCACTTGGTTAGTTAATTTATCTACAGCAATGTAAGTATATGCATATCCTTGAGGAATACTTACACCATCATATACATTGCTTCCTGCTGGTTTTGATGTAATTGTTATATTGTAATTAAATGGAAGGGTAGGCGTTGTCAAAGAAAAACTACTTATAATTAAATAGTAATGTTTGCCAGCTGTAAGAGTTGCTGTAAGCGATGGATTTGGAGTTACAACCATATCGCCGGGCATTTCTACACCTGAGCTAGTTATAAAATTTGTACAATTACTACCAGTATATTCATTCTCATAAAGGTTCAGAATTGTCCCAAAAGCACCACCATGTGCAAAAGTGTATGATCCTGTAACATCAACAGTTATGAAATAAATGTCTTCTCTAACTTCGTTTGATGGGCCATCACAAGAAGCTGGACTACCTGATAAGAATATAAGATTTCCCTTGGTGTCAGTTGTTCTGATACTGCCATTAAATCCTGATACTACTTTCCCTGTATTATTTTTTAATTTAAGATCTAGTCCTGGATCGCCTTCAAGAAGAGATTTTGATGTTATTGGAGTAATTAATGTAACTGGTGCAATACAGGTAGATGAAATACTAAAGTCGCCTTTGGATATATTGAATATCTTAAAACAAGAATAATCCATACACTCAAGCATGATCCGAGCACTATTAGAAGCGCTGAATGTTGCTGGTATTGTCAAATTATAAGATCCAGAAGCATAATCAATGTTTTCTGCCAAAGTTATACTGTAATTAAAACCACCATCTAGAGATAATTTTATCCTGATTTTAGCACAAAGACCGTTACTTCCATTTGTATTCCAAGTGACCATCTCAGGCAGGCCTGCAGCCAATGTTTCACCTCCGATCGGTCTTGTGACTACAAATGGCCCATTATTTTCTACTGTAATTTTAATCTCATCATTAGCAACAGCGCCACCAGCAGAATTATTATCTCTTACCGATACATTAAAATTTAATTCTCTGGCCACAGCTGGCAAAATATCAAATGGATTTGTAATACCAGATGCTAATTCACTTAATTTTGGGAAGTATCTATATGAGGCGTTTGTTGGCGGATATGATCTGAAAATAGGCGCTCTTGCATCATTGGCCGCACCAGAGCCTACTTTACCTTGAGTAAACTTGTTTTTACCATCTTCATCTATTTGTTCCCAACAGTAGGTATGGGTATCAGCATCTGTAAACTGGCCTTTTGCGTCAAGATAAAAAGGTGTATTTTTTGGTATTCTGTAGATGGCATTGCAGTCATTAGCTGTAACTGTAGGCAATGGATTGGTAGATGTTGCTATATTTGCACATGTTCCACCTGTACCGTTATAGACATAATTATACATCTGTTCTAAGCTCACAATATGAAAATAATTATCCAAAGCATCTAAGCTTGGAATATTTTGATCGTCGTTACATAGACCATTGTAAGACATCAAAGTCGTACCACTTCCTATTTCTACAGCTGTTTCTTGACTAGGAACTCCGTTGTCTGTGCCAGATTCGATGGCTGACGTACAACTATTTCCAATCCCATTGAAGGTATGGGTTGCGCCAAATTGATGTCCAAATTCATGGGTAGCAAGACTAATCCATCCATTACCTACATTTGAATATGCGCCACTCCAACCACCAGCTTTAAAAACTGGAGTACCAGTATTTTGACAAACTGAATTTAACAAAGCTACACCACCATTGCCCCAGCCATCGCCATCAGCATGCTGATGGAAAACGTGTCCAATATCATAGTTTGATGTATTGAAATTCATACTTACCACATCTCTTGCTTGTTGGGTACGTTCTTTACCTGCTGGATCGAATGGATCAGTTACAGGATCATCGTACATTTTAATCAACCCGGAAGATGTTCTCAAGGTAAAACCAAGTTCATTTTTAAAAATGGCACTTATTGAGTTTACGGTACTGGTAACTGCAGTTCTTACAGCACTGGCCGTGTTTCCATTATTGACATAAAATTCTCCAGTAGTGACAACTGCCACATCATAAGTGTGAAGTTTGCTACCCATAGAAGTTTTTGACCGATTACCAACATTAAAAGGAGATGGCTTTCTGATCATTTCCTCAAGATCGGAAGAGCACACGTCTGAACTCCAGTCACT
>CALFYH010000115.1 GCA_937952155.1 uncultured Saprospiraceae bacterium | reverse complement strand
GATTACACCTAAAACAAAATTACTAATTTTTTCGTCGCCTTGCAATCCAACAGGTTCTGTTTTTACTCATGATGAATTGAAAGCAATTGCTGATGTCGTTGCCGAAAATGGGCAAATTTTAGTCATTTCAGATGAAATATACGAATACATCAATTTTACTGGAGATCACGTTAGTATTGGCGCTTTCGAAAATATGAAAAACTGTACAGCTACTATAAATGGATTTTCCAAGGGCTTTTCGATGACGGGATGGAGATTGGGCTATATGGGTGGACCACAGTGGCTCTCCGATGCTTGCAATAAAGTACAAGGTCAAGTGACATCTGGAGCTGCCTCATTTAGTCAGGAAGCTGCGGCCGTAGCACTTAGAACAGAAAAAACTGAAGCTTTAGCTATGCGAGATGCATTCATGAGACGCAGAGACTTGATAACTTCTTTGCTCCGCGATGTTCCTGGTTTGATTGTGAATTATCCTCAAGGTGCCTTTTATGTTTTTCCAGATGTTAGCTTTTATTTTGGAAAATCTAATGGAAGTATCACCATAGAGAATGCAGATGATTTTGCTGAAGCAATGCTTACAGAAGCGCATGTGGGTACTGTATCTGGTGCCGCTTTTGGCGCAGACCAATGCATCAGGATTTCTTATGCCGCTTCGGATGAAAATATAACAGAAGCAGTGAGAAGGATTAAAGCTTGTTTGCAAAATTTCAAATAAAATCACTGCCCAAATCTAGCGCATGTCTTTGGATATGCAAGTCACAGCAAACCATATTCCTATTGATTGAAATGGTTAGTCCGTTCTATTTAAAAGTTATGGCATAGTATTAAGATTTGAATTTGTAAATATTTTGTTAATATTTTGTCATCAATTCAAAAAGTAATTGTAACTTCGCTTTCAACAATCTTATTTATAACCATAAAATCTTTTCAAGTATGAACATAACATTTGATGAATTAAGAAGAATCAAGCATGCACTTCCTACAGGTAGTGTCAGTAAAATCGCATCAGAATTGAATATAGAAGAACAAACAGTACGCAATTATTTTGGGGCAAAAAAATATGTCAACGGTGAGGTAGTAGGATGCCACATTGAACCTGGTCCAGATGGTGGTATCGTTCATTTGGATGATGATGTTATCTTTAAAGTTGCAAAAAGAATCCTCGCAGAAACACAACACATTGGCAGTTAACTTCCAAAATATCTCTATAAGTAATCACAAAATTTACATTAAATATTTAAAAGCCCTGATGAAAATAAAATAAATTTCGTCAGGGCTTTTTTCTAAAAAACCAATACAATCATTTAAGATGAACGTTGCGCTATAGCGTGATATCTTTTTACATGTGGACCAAGAAAAATCCTTGCATACATCCTAATCAATGCAATGCCCGAAATCACAAATCCGAGCGCTAAGTAAAAGGCTAAAAATACCTGATCATAAGCTATGTGAGAAAACAAAATGTCTTCGCCAACAAAAGTACTTGTAATCGGAAATCCAGCTACTCCTAGGCAAGCTAAAAGGAATAAGGCCGCCATCTTTGGATGCTCAAAAACATGGCCTTGAAACTTATTCAAATCTACGCCTGGTTCCAGCTTTGTCATTTTCCAAAGAATAAAATATCCCAAGATTCCTGATGGAATTACGCCAGCCAAATGGAAAAATATTTCATAAAATGTAAGATGCTCATTAAATGAAATGGCTAACACTACCCAAAAATGATTCATTAATAATAAGGTCCAAACCACGAACACATTCCATCGCCCCGAATATGCCCTGAATACCAACATCAAGCCAATCAACGCGAAGATTTCAGGCAAGATCTCTACCAAAAAAGGTGGTAAACTAAATCTTGTAAGATGTATCAGTACACCTGCTATAAAGGTAGGAATCGTGATATAATATACATTTTTGATATTGATAAATCGAAGTAAGTTACCCAATTTCTTAAATGGTTTCCATAGAAATCGGTCCAATAAATCATCCATGTTGTACTCCTTGATGCTCAACAAAAACAAAGTATATTCAAGTTTTTTGCTGAAATGGGTTTCAATATGTTCATGCTTGGGTACAAAATGATAAAATTGCTCCCTTATCAAATAACTCACAGCGGAAGGAGAAACCAAAAGTTGATAGGTACGCAAAAAGGCATTTCCAGCAAAATGGAATAAGGCAAAATTTTTAAATCCTAAGGCGACTTCAAGAAACATTAGGCCAATCTGAGCCACGGATGCGTAAGCAATTTGGCTCTTGACCGAGGATTGTACGCGACCTATGGATGCTCCAATGGCAGCAGTAAAAATCCCCACACTTCCTATCAGAATACGCGCAATAAGTTGATGTTCCCAAAATGGCATCGTCCTTATCAATAAAAACAATCCCAAATGCACAGACAATGATCCATAAAATATTGCACTCGATGGTGTAGGTCCTTCCATTGCCCTTGGCAACCAAGATGAAAATGGAAATTGAGCAGATTTAGCACATGCCGCTGTCAACAACATGATGGATATAAAAAGACCAAAAACTGAATGGGCTTCTAAATGGTGATGTACAAGTTCATAATTTTGAATCTTGGCGAATGTGATATTTTCATGCCAAAGATGATGGCTAGCCCACATCGCAAGTATAATACCTACGTCGCCTATACGATAAATAGAGAAAACTTTAAACGCATTTTTCACTGGCAGATAGCGCTCTCTATAGAAAGCAACCAAAAGAAATGACGTCAAACCTAAGATTTCCCAGCCAATAAATAACGTCTCCAGATTGCCTGCAAAAACAGCGAGTGTATAGCCTGCGTAAAAGAACAAGATGGTATAAAAAAACCGCTTGTACCCAGACTCTCTATGGAGATATATACGGCTATAAGTAGTCACCAGAAATGTAAGCATGGCACCAATGAGGCTATAAACTGCAGTAACATGGTCAAAATAAAAGTCTATAAAAAAATCCATGTCAGCGCTTTCATAGATAGAAAACTCCTTGAGATTTAATACAGGAAATCCAAGTGTTATCCAATAAATGAGTAATCCAAGAATAGTGAAAAAGTGAACACCTACTACTCCAAATGTAAAACCAGAAATGAGTTTTTCATTCTCTTTGGGCAGAAAAAGTGATATAAAAAATGCCAAAAATGGCCAAACTATTAATAATTCTAATATCCTTTCCATGCCATCAAGATTTTAGTAAATACACAGGCAAATTGCCCGTTTCAGTTTTGAAATAATTTGTAAGGTCTGCCTTCGTTTCAGGTATATATTCAGGTGAATAAGGATAAAAAGCGCCATCAACAAATTTTGACATAGCTTTTGTTTCGGGGTCAATACATACCAAATGCACCCATTCATTGATAAACCATTCGTACAATTGTGGTGTGCGTTGTATGGTTTTCAGTATGACATTTTCTTTGTGCTCTACAATGGTAAGTAGCCGCAAAGGATCGTGCAATTCTACCATTTGATTGGGCAAACCAGGTCGCAAGTCTCCATCTATTCCATTGGCGACACCGATCAATCCCATGACATTATGCGGAAGTTTGGTACCTGCACCGAGTTTGAGATTATCCACACGTGAAAAATAGTATTCCAAATTAATACCACCACATACTGGAGCCGCAGCCGAAAGAATTGTAAATAAATAATTCCCTTCTGGATCTATCGAATAATCATAGGAATTGAGAAAAGCACGTCTATCTAGAAACAATTTTTTGGTCAATGCCCGACGACCTACAATACACAATGAATTTGTAGCATGATTTAGCTCTGGCCGTGGTTCGAAAAGAGACACTGAACGCTTTTTAACAGCTTCGTGCAAATTTTTCAAATCATGTCTTTTGCTCGTGGTGACAAATCTCCTTGCCCGTTCTCTAGCATTCATATCCAAGGCTTGCATAAATACTTTTTTGTTGTGTTTGTGCAATTCGGTCTGTGCTACATCTGCAAAATTATCATCATAAAATTCGATTTCATCTCTCGTGGTATCATGCAAGGCACCCAAAAACATCGTCTTTGATGGAATATCTAAACCTCTACTTCTCAAGATTTGCCTTACTTCAGGATGATTTGCCATATAACAAATGACACGTGCATTGACTGATCCAGGCCTTCCCGAACAAGCACCACAATCATAGCCGGCATAATGCGTATTATTGACACTACTTGCACCATGACCGACAGCATAAACAATAGGCGCAAAATCTTTTACCAATCCAATACTCTTTAGTAAACCTTCTACCCTATCAGCCATCTCGGTAATGGTGAAACCCAGTTGCAATCCGTCTTCTTTGAGTTGCGGATCTGAGTTTTCAATTGTAAGCCGAGAATGTTTATCCATGTGTCTGAAAGAAAGTGTCGTCGCAGGGCTCAGTCTTGGTGTAAAGATATTAATAAAAAGCCTTATTGCTGACCAAAACCCAATCGTATGTGTGATGAGCCACCCAAAAAATAATGAATGTGTATAATCAGCAAAATGAAAATCCTTCTTATTCTTTTTATTGTCCAATTCTTCCTTGATAAGATAAGGTGGATTCATGGGAGCAGGACAAACCTTCATAGAAAATTTGCCATTCATCGGTTTGTAATAGAATGCCACTCCAAAAAATCCAGGTGTTCCATAAGTCTGTGCTGTTGGCTCAATTTCTTCTATATATCGCCTGAGCGAACATATCCGATCATCTATACAAAACATAGCCTGAAAACCTGATTTTTCAAGGTTATTTTCTTTTTCTGGGTTTTCCAAAATACCACCTAAAACTTGATCATAAAATGTCCATTCGTAAGCATCCTGCCAAAGATGAAGCACTTCACGATATTCAGTAATAGGAACAGGAGCAAATAAAGGCTCAACATGGCCTTTTATGCGCTTAGCGAGTGGAAGCCAGTTTTCACCAAACTTTTGATCTAATGTATCTATCTCTAGCAATAGCTCAAAGATGATAAAATCTTGCAAAGATATGCGTCTTGTATCGAGCAAGGTTTGCGGCATATCCTCAACTACTGACACGAATCCCGACCAACCTGGATGTGCAAATTGTTGATCAAAAAGGTAATGTTCATACAATGTCTCATCACCAACTAAGATAGCAAGCAAATCGCTGATTTCGCACTTACGATCCATCAACATTTGCTTCGCTCTTGGTGTTTTGAAAAAGCTTATAAACGTATTTCTCTCCATCTCTCTGATGGTAGTAAGAAATCCTTTATTCCACACCGGAAAGCTCCAGATTGCAATCCCTTGATCGAGATAGCTGCATAAAAATCTAAATAAAAAAGGTTGTATTGCCAAGTCTAAATCAACAGAATATAGGTCTTTCCAGTTGTTGCGAAGATGACTACGCCGACCTGCAAACGTATCTTTATATGCACCATTCAACATTTTATCAAACCACACTTCTGGTAGTTCGCTGCCTTTCTTTTCACCAATGGCCTTTAATATAATAGATTCAGAAATTTTACCTTCATAATACAAATCTCTGTATTCTTTTAAGGAAAGGCTAGTTTTGTACCCGAATATTTTGCTCGATTGTGTCAGTGCATCATAAAACTTTCTATCTTGGAAGGCATGCAGGGTATTATGATGAATAAAATCTTTGAGTGAAGCTTGCGCCGGTAGATAGTGCTTCAAGTGGTGAAGGACATTATCTACTTTGAATATGTTTGTTGTATAATTCATTTTTATTTAATATTTAAAAAAATATTTGATACTGAAGAATGCCGTTCCCTTTTCTCAAAATCGATTTTTCAGTATCATAAAATACAGGTCTGTTCTCGTATGCAAAGGTTAATTTTGACTTATGATAATTCAGTAAATAATTGATTCCCAATGAATAATGCACCATTGATTCTGGAAGTCTTTTATAATTACCAATTTGACAAGAAGCATATGGCATTAATGTGGAATTACCCAAGAGGTTATCTTTGAATTTATACCCTAATTGTGTATAAAATACATTTCCAGTACCATACATCGAGTAAGCATATCCACCACCATTAATTACGGTAAGGTCAGCGCTGCCATTTGCAGGATTCATGACACCAAGATTTCTAATGTATCCCGGACCAAAATCCAAGTGCGTTATATTTGAATACCAACTTATAGATGCTCCATTTGATGCCAGTGGCGCATCCCAAAATACATCCAAACCATATTGTAGCATATTCGTATACACGGTATCAAGCGATGGACTTAAATGATTCATTGCATTCTTTTGAAATACTATGCCACCACCAATATTAAAAATAGACCGTTTGCCATGATAAGTTCCAGTTGTATAAGGCGTCAAATTACTTTCTTGATCCAAAAATTGATATTGGAAATATCCATTGAACTGAAAATGTGGTGGACGACTTGAAAAATTAGAATTTTTAGTGACAATACTTGTGTAAATAGGTGATTTTTGGAAAGCAAATGGTTGAGTAATTGAAACGCGATAGTCCAACTTATTAAATTTACCTTTGGCAAAAACACCTAATTTCCTTAAAAATTGGTCCGTCACATCATTGGTTGCTTGCTGAAATAGTGGCGCGTCTAAACCCATAATTGTACTTGCTGAAGGTGAACTAAAGCGAGCCAATCCACTCCATCCAGACAATCCAATGCCAACCGACAATTTGGTTTTGATCATTTCATACTCTGTATAGATGTCATGAACAAAAAATGAAGGCTTCCGTTCACCTATTGAATTAAAATTATTTATTCCAAATTGACTATAAAAAAATACTTTTTCTGACAATTGGCCAAATAACTGGAGTCTAAATCGCCTTATTCCTAAATCTGTTCCGCCTTTCTTTGCATTACCAAATATTGTTGTTCCTGGATTATAGCTGCCTGTTCGCGCCCAAAACTGCGAAACAAATGACAATTTCAAGTATTGATCTCCTGTCTCATTAATAAATAACTTGCCATCTTTCAGAGATTGTGATATACCTGATACAGTGGTACTAAAAATAAGTATCCACATTATTGAGTGTTTCAAATTAGGTCAATTTATTTATTTGTATTAACCAACTTTCTACCTGCAAATTCATGTTTAGATAATGGTTTGTGATTTTCCAAACCTTTTATCGTAACAGTACCACCTGATGCTTCATAATCATGTTTAAAGTGTTGAAGATTTTCCATCACAGAGTGATCAGTCAATTTTGTATTTTGCAAATCGATTGTAACATTAAATCCAGGAGGAATACTTTCTAATCTTGATTTTATCCTAACATAATTGGTAAATACGGCTGCTTTATCGATCTCCACGAGGTAATTATCACCTTCAAAAGAAATGATAGTAGGTGCCTTGAACAATGCACTCAATGGCACACCATGGTACATGTGAAAGATGATTTTCAGCAACATACCTGCTGCAATACCGACCAATAAGTCTTCAAACAAGGTAAAAAATATCGTCACCAAAAAGATAGCCAATTGTTCTTTGCCTACACTAAAAGTATGTACAAATTCTCTAGGATGCGCTAGTTTAATACCTACTGCTACCAACATGGCTGCTAGTGCTGCATTTGGTATCATCTCGATATATCGCGAAGCTACCAAAACAAATATCAATATAAAAAATACATGAAAAAAATTGGCCCAACGGGTTTTAGCGCCATTACTTACATTGGCAGAACTACGAGCCACCTCGGATATCATTGGCAATCCACCAAGAATTGCTGTAATGGCATTTCCAACACCAACGGCGATTAAGTCTTGATTATTGTTAGATTTTCTCTTGTATGGATCGATAAGGTCTATCGCCTTAACAGTAAGTAGTGACTCGAGTGTACCAACAAGTGCAAACATAATAACATACTTAATAAATAAACCTGGCATATTGAAGCCGCCAAAATCAACATTGAGATGCAAATTTTCAACTAAATTCCCTATGTGAACTAATGCATATGAAGGTTCGGTATGCGAAAAATCCATGATCAACTCAGCAGGGACAGCAATGATCAGTACCATCAAAGGCGCTGGAATCTTACCGATAACAGAATTTTTGAGATATGGCCAGCCCAACATAATAGCAAGACTTATGATACCGATCATTGCACCTCTTGGGTCCAAATTTGCCACGATTGTCGGCAATGAACCCAATAAAGCCAAAGGACCTTTCCCTGCTACAAGAGACGGATTAACATTTAATAAAACAGGCAATTGTTTAGCAATGATGATGATACCAATTGCCGCAAGCATGCCGTGGATGGCTGGAAGTGGAAAAAAATCTGCTAGTTTTCCAAATTTCAATAGTCCAAACGCAATTTGTACTAAAGCAGCTACAAACATAGCTCCAAGTGCCAAATGCCAACCCGTTTCTCCACCTCCAAAATCAGTAACTGCACCAGCAACTATGACGATAAGTCCGGCAGCAGGGCCTTTGATAGTCAGTTTGCTACCCATAATAAGACTTACAACTAGACCGCCGACAATAGCCGTGATCAAACCCATAATTGGTGGAAATTCAGAAGCTTTGGCAATTCCCAAACTTAATGGCAACGCCAATAAAAACACTATAAACCCGGATACTACATCCGCATTGAAATTTTCCTTAAGGCCAGCCAAACCATCCTTAGGAAGATTAATTTTATTACTTTTCATGATTACTTTTTAGATAATTGATTTAAAAGTGGATATACACAAGCCAAGCGTTAGGCCATGTAAATACCAAATACAAACTTTCCTCTACAGGAATAATTAAAAAGTAATCAAGCAGTGTGAAGCTTCCAACTATGATACAAAATAAAAAGTGGGTACTTTTCTATCTTGAAGTTAAGTAGTCGATGGGAAGGACTACCTTCTACAGCTGGTTTAGTAACATTTAAGTCGCCGTGGATCTTACCAAAGGTTGCCGAATTTAAACTGTGGTAGTTATCTTCTTCTGAATTTTCATCACCATCCTTTCCTTCCAGAAACTCAACCAAATCAATGAATGTAGAATCTGATGGGCTTATTTGATCAACTTGTTTGTGTAAACTAGTGTCAGGCGGATAGCTAAACTGTCGTACATCCTGCTCAAGATAATGGTAAAGAGCCATGATCTCAAGTAGAAAACAAACAGAAAATAACCTAATAGCTAACCGCATTGGCAAATAAATATAAAAATTATGTGCTATTGAACGCACAAATGTAATATTTCTTGCAATATGTGTATGTTAAACAAAATATAATTTTTTGCTAGCTCGTAAAATCATTGTAATCTCACCCTGTTTTTAGCCGACATCTCGACAATAAATCATAAAAAAACCTTTACATAACATTCATAATCACCTATTTATAGAATACTTTTTAATTTTATACATGTTTACACATTTTTTTAATTTTTTTAATTTTTCGGAACAAATTAATTTTAAAATTGTTATGGAATGCAATGTCACTTAAAAATAAAGATTTCATGACAGGCAATACAAAACCAAAAATTGTAGTCATTGGTGGTGGTTTTGCTGGGTTGCAATTCATACAAAATATTAAGCATGATGTATTCGATATCTTGCTCATAGATAAATTAAATCACTATCAGTTCCAGCCTCTATTTTATCAAGTAGCGACTTCACAAATCGAACCTTCGAGCATTTCATTTCCCTTTCGTAAGATATTTCAGAAAAGAAAAGATGTGCGAATACGACTGACCAAAGTTGAAAAAATAGATCAGATAAGCAAAACTGTTATAACTGACATAGGCGCGTTTCCATATGATTTTCTCATCATTGCCACAGGCTGCAAAACCAATTACTTCGGCAATAAAAATATCAAAAAATATACATTCAGCCTAAAAACCACTTATCAGGCTATCACCATTCGAAACAGCATTCTGGAGAATTTCGAGAAATTGCAATACGTGGAAGGCCTAGAAAAAGAAGCGCTACTCAATATCGTAGTTGTAGGTGGCGGACCTACAGGTGTAGAATTGGCTGGTGCTTTTGCTGAAATAAAGCGAGATATTTTGCCGAAAGATTTCTTCAGGATAGATTTTACCAAAATGCAAATCATTCTGCTAGAAGGTAGCCCTAATACACTGAATAATATGAGTGAAATGTCGAGAAATGCCTCGGCAAAATATCTGCGTGATCTGGGAGTTATCATAAAAACCCAATTATTCGTAACGGATTACGATGGTACCAACTTGCAAATGAATAACGGCGAAATCATCAGGAGCAAACAAGTTATCTGGGCTGCAGGCGTTACTGGCAATCTTATAGAAGGCATGAATCCAAATATCATTACGCCATCTAACAGGTATAAAGTCGATAGATTTAACAAAATCGAAGATACAGAAAATATCTTTGCTATAGGAGATATAAGCTACATGGAAACTCCAAAATATCCAAAAGGACATCCGCAAGTAGCTAATGTAGCCATTAATCAAGGTAAGTTGTTGGCAAAAAATCTATTGGCGATAATAAAAGGTAAGGAACAAAAACAATATGAGTACACCGACCTTGGATCTATGGCAACTATCGGTAGGAACAAGGCTGTTGTTGAGCTTCCATTTGTAAAGTTTAAAGGATATTTTGCTTGGCTTATTTGGATGTTTCTACACCTGATGTTGATTTTGAGTGTGCGAAACAAAATCATTATTTTCATTAATTGGGCATGGAATTATATATCCAAAAACAGTTCACTCAGATTGATATTAAAAGAAGATAAAAGGTGATAATCAATATTTGAAGAAAATCATCATTCTACCAGCTTCTCTACATAATACCTATTCAAAACATAAGGCTTTCAAATATTATTTTAATTTATTAAGGTAATAATACACATGGGTATTGGTACTTTTGTATTTTTAGGACGAATTTCCAATTTTATCCATGAATCGACAGCCAATTATTCTGATTATGTTTTTGACTTTTATTGTCAATATGACTTTTGGGCAATCTGGTTTCACTACGACCGGAGGCGCCAATTTCTTAGGATATGGACGTGCCGGCGTAAACATTGCCGGGATTGAGTCTATCTATTTAAATCAGGCCGGACTTACTGAAGTTAAAAATTTTTCTGTTGACATCAGTGCGGAGAGAAGATACAATTTGTCGGACTTGACCAATTTATCATTTGCGGTTGCCAAGAGTTTCAAATTTGGAACTATAGGCTTGATGGTCTCAAATTTTGGTTTTACAGAGTACAATGAACAGAAATTTGGTTTGGCCTATGCCCGAAAACTAAATAAATCGATTTCGCTTGGGGGACAATTTGATATGTTAAGGTACAATGTGGCATCGATTGGGAGTATAAGCCTATTCTCTTTTGAAGCGGGCATGCAACTTAAGTTAAACCGAGATTTCAGTTTGGCGGCTCATGTCTTTAGTCCTGGAAATCTAGAAGTAACTGAAAACACAGATATAGGTACCAGATTCAGATTGGGCGTAAAATATGCTCCATCTGCTAAGGTTTTTGTCTTGGGTGAAATAGACAAACTTATCGATCGAAAACCCGAATATAAAATCGGTATTGGTTATCAGGTCATTGATATTCTTCAAATCAGATTTGGTATCAATCCAACGGTATCCACTTACAGTTTCGGCGCCATGCTCAAATTTAAAGACAAATATGGCATTGCCACGTCGATGTCGCTTAATGAGGCATTGGGCAATTCGCCAGCGGTTTCGCTTCAGTATCAACAGTAATCATGGCAATTATTAAGATTCGCTTTTGAAAATCATATATCTTACATCCAGGTATCCGTATCCATTAGAAAAAGGAGATAAGCTTCGTGCTTATTATCAGATAGAAGCGCTATCTCATGAGCATGAAGTTCACCTTATCAGTATCACAGATACCGATCATGACAAGCAACATCTCGAAAAATTGCGTCAAATTACTGCATCAGTCCACCTTATTCGCATCACGCCTTTAGAAAGATATTTGGGGCTGATACGTGCAGTTGCCTCTGGACTTCCATTTCAGATTGCTTGGTTTTACAGTCCAAAATCAGACGAACTTATTCAGCAAATATGTCAAGAAATCCAACCAGATCACATCTTCTGTCAATTGCCTAGAATGGCTGAATATTGCATAACATTGCCCCACAAAAAAACCTTAGACTACATGGATAGTTTCGGTATAGGCATGCAAAAAAGGTCGTCTGTAGTCAAAGGTTTGATGTCTGCACTATATAAAAAGGAAGCAGTGCGAATGATCAGGTACGAAGCCTTGATTGCAAAAAGATTTGACCATCTTACGATAATCTCCCAACAAGATAAGGAGCAGTTTTCATTTGGAGAAGCAGAGTCAATTCATGTTGTTCCCAATGGCATTAGTCCAGCATTTTTTGATTTCCCAAAGGTCAAGGAGCCAGAATACGATGTTATATTTGTAGGAAATATGGGCTACTTGCCTAATATAGAAACTGTGGAATTTCTCATTAATGATGTTTTACCACTTTTGCCTCACAGAACCAAGGTCATCATTGCAGGCGCAAATCCTTCACCAAGAGTAAAAAAATTGTCTTCTGCTCAGGTAATTGTTAGTGGTTGGGTAGATGACATACGCACATCCTATGTCAGTGGCCGAATATTTGTAGCGCCTATGTGGTCAGGCACCGGTCAGCAAAATAAAATCCTAGAAGCCATGGCGTTAGGCATACCTTGCATTACAACTCAATTGGTCAATAATGCCATCGGTGCGCAACCGGGAAAGGAAATCTTGATTGCAGAATCAGCCACTGAATTTGCTAACGCAATACAATTATTATTAAAAGACCAAACACTTTATCATACAATTAGTGCACAATCTTCAAAATTTGTCCAACAAAAGTTCGACTGGAAACAAAATGCTACGATATTAAGTTCTATTTTTGCATCAAATTAAAAAGGACACATCGTTATGTTTGCTGAAACCATCACGGAGCCAGAAATCCGTCTAAACACCATAGAAGAAGCGATTGAAGATATTAAATCTGGTAAAATCCTCATAGTAGTGGATGACGAAGACAGAGAAAATGAAGGAGACTTCATCTGTGCTGCCGAAAAAATCACGCCCGAGCTTGTAAATTTTATGGCCAAACATGGACGTGGATTGATTTGTACGCCAATTCTCGAGCAACGCGCAAAAGAACTGGACCTTGATCTTATGGTCAAATCCAATACTGCCATGCACAACACAGCATTCACGGTATCAATCGACTTAATAGGTCAAGGCTGTACCACAGGAATCTCAGCATATGACCGGGCTACCGGTATAAAAGCCATCATTAATCCTGATACCAAACCTACGGATTTTGCCCGACCAGGACATATTTTTCCACTTATAGCCAAACAAGGTGGCGTACTAAGACGTACGGGACATACAGAAGCGGCCGTAGATCTTGCCAGATTGGCAGATTGCTATCCAGCTGGTGTATTGGTAGAAATCCTAAATGAAGATGGATCAATGGCCCGTTTGCCACAACTCATAGAAATCAGCCGTCAACTTTCTATCAAAATCATCTCAATCAAAGACCTCGTGGCATATCGTATGCGTACCGAGAGATTGGTAAGTCTGGAAATGGAGACTGAAATAGATACAACGTATGGTAAATTTGCCGTCAAGGCATTCAGACAGCTGACTACAGGTGATGTGCATCTGGCATTCACAATGGGAGAAATCAGCAATGGTGAGCCTACCTTGGTACGTGTACATTCCAATACAGAAACTGGTGACATCCTAGGTATCCTATTTGACGGATATGCAGAGCAGCTTTCACGGTCATTGCAAATAATTGCTAAGGCAAAAAAAGGTGTACTACTTTTCATGCGCCACCATGAAGGAGATACATCCATTCTAGATAAACTAAAAGCCTTGGATAACAATCCAAAAAATAATCCACCAGCATCTGACGAACAGAGAGATTTCGGTACTGGAGCACAGATCTTGCGTGAATTGGGCATAACCAAAATAAAGCTCATCTCAAATCATACCAAAAAACGCATCGGATTGATCGGATATGGATTGGAGATTTCAGAGCATGTGTATTTGGATTGATTAAAAGATGTAGCATGGTTCAAAGGTGACTACCAGGTGTAATTTATAGTAAAGCGTACTTTCATAAGATGATGCCTTTCGAGCTTGTTAATGCCAAAAATCATACAGGTTCGAATTCGCAATCAGAAAAAACCATTTATTTTGTTGGTTGATGATTCCTCCAGACGATCGCAGAAGAAATTTATGAAAAAAATATACTTCACATTAAATTAATACTATATTTGTACTTACCAGTCAAGCTTTCACGTTAAATATTTACTTTTAATCAGAAAAATCACCAAATAAGTAGGTAAATATGCGTTTTTTAACTACTTTTGGTAAATTTGGTAGTTTGCTTGCATCCGACTGATTTATTATTTTTTGCAACATATCGGCCAAAAAAAGATACATTATTCGTTCTTTCACCAAATGAGTACCTACACAAACAGTCATTTCGGCTTGAATATCAAGGTCAATGAGTGGAATAAAGTAAAAAATAGATTTTAAAACAAATAAAGAATAATTGATGACGGATTTTTTTGATCATTTAACCTGAATTATGCAATAGGAATTTGAAATATAGGATAAATCATTAATTTTGAGCCAATTAATACGTTTCAGATGAATACCAAAATGGTTCCACTACCAATAGAATATTCAGACAAGAATGTGACTGCTCACGGAGGTCTTAGTTTATTGAAGAGATTTATTGATAAAATAGGTATAATTGAAGCATTAGATGGCTTTGATTTTCCCAAACCGGGCTCTAACAGAGGTTATGATCCATCTGAAATTATACTATCATTTTGGTTAGGGATATGGACTGGAGCGAGCCGATATATACATTGTGACTGGGTGCGTTATGATAAGGTGTTACAAGAAATATTTGGATTAAAACTGATGCCGTCGCAAAGTACATACAGTAGGTTTTTAAATAAATTTAGTCAGAAGAAGAATAATGAAATTTTTCCAAGTCTGCAAGATTGGTTTTTTCAGAAATTGGATATTGGCAAGATCACAGTTGACTTTGATAGCACGGTTATAACAAGATATGGCGACCAAGAAGGAAGCGCCAAGGGCTATAATCCTAACAAGAAAGGACGCAATTCTCATCACCCACTCCTGGCATTTATAAGTCAAACCCGAATGGTAGCTAATGCATGGCTAAGACCCGGTAATACAGCTGCTAGCTCTAACTGTGTCGAGTTTATGAAAGAAACATTTAATCAGTGCTTATCAAGCAAAGATGTGGGATTAGTAAGGGCAGACAGTGGGTTTTACAGTGAAGAAATATTCAATTACCTGGAAAGTGAGAAGAAGAACTATATAATTGCTGTAAGGCTTTATCCAAATATAAAGGCAGAAATTATAGGGGCATCTAATTGGATTACGCTAGCACGAGGTATAGAGCTGAGCGAAATGACTATCTCCCATGTTAATGGTAAGCCCAGAAGATATATCATTATAAAAAAGAAAGTAGAAGATCGTCCCAATGCAGCCGGCAAGCTACTTTTCGAAATGGAAGGCTACAGATTTAGTTGCTATGTAACAAACTTGGATCTTCCATTGGATCAAATTTGGAATATATATAATTCGCGAGCAGATTGTGAAAATAGAATAAAGGAGCTTAAACAGGACTTCGGATTAGAGAACTTCTGTTTGCAAGGATTCTGGGCTACAGAAGCATCATTTAGATTGATTATGGTGGCTTATAACCTGATAAGTTTGTTCAGACATTTTGCACTCAACGAGCACAATAAAGCCACGTTGTCAACCTTGAAATCCTATTGCTTTGCATTAGGAGCCTGGACGGCTACTCACAGTAATAAAAAGGTACTCAAAATTTCATTACCAGTAAAAAGAAGGGCCTGGATGGACGGTCTGTTTGCCAAAATTGAGGCTGTAAATGCTACATTTAGTTATTCTAATGCATAAAGCGGGTTTAATTGAAGAAAACAACCTGGAAGAATTCATTAAGGTAACATTGCAACAAAATGGACTAACAAGATACGTGAACAGAATTAGTAGTTTTTTTACTGCAAACTATAGAGAAATCACCATAAACAATTGGTCTCTTATTGCCACACTTCAAGGACTACTAAATTCTGACTCTAAACAAGAAGAAAGGAACATCGCTGATAAATTATCTCATGACTTTCACGGATTTGGTCCAAAACAAGCTAGAAACTTTTTGCAAGCACAAGGCCTGACAAAATATGAAATTCCAATTGATTCAAGAATAACAAATTGGTTAAAAGATTTTGGTTTTCCGGTAACATTAACTCCTTCATCACTCGGGGACATTGGATATTACCATTTTGTTTCTGACGGGATTCAGCAACTTTGCGAAAAAGCCAAAATCTATCCTTGTATTTTAGACGCAGCGATATTCTCAAGTTTTG
>CALFYH010000114.1 GCA_937952155.1 uncultured Saprospiraceae bacterium | reverse complement strand
CGATCTCAAACGATAAGAAGGCTCTCTTAATCACTGAAGATACGGACTTTGGGGACTTAACTACTAAAAAGGGCCAACAACATTCGGGTGTTTTGCTCTTGAGGGTTTCTCATCTTCCAAGATCTGAGCGTTTAGATATTTCATTTGATATTATCAATACAAATTATCTGAACTTGCTAAATGAGTTCTCAGTTTATTCAAATCAAAGACTCAGAAAAAGAAAGAAAAAGTAAGCTTAGATAGAATAATATTTGCTATTCATCGTTCTCATTCGTATTAGGCTTAGTCTATTTGAAGTATTAGTTAAGTTATGCTATAAAAATCATTTGAAGACTTTTTCATATAAATGACAACTGATATATTACATCCTTATCCAAAAATTAGTTTGTCCAACTTATCAGTTTTTTCCATATCACCAAAAAGACAAATCCTCGCTAACCCACACATAGGTCTTATTAAAAGATAGTTCGGTCGAAAATGCAACGTTTGGAAAATAAATTAGTCCTTTCTTTGATGATATTATTTCAAACCTCAATAGCAAATCAAATGGGTAAAACATTGTCGGTTGTTCTGTTGACATTAATAAGCATAAATGTATTTGGTCAGTCCATTATCAAAGAACTACAAGCCGTAAAGCTTACTACTAATATCAATATCGATGGTATCATAGACCCAGTAGAGTGGAAAGATGCAACCATTGTAGAAGGTTTTACAGAATTTAGACCTGTATTGAACGATCATGAAAATCCATCAAATAAAACCACCATGTATCTTGCATACAATGATCTAGGCATCTTTGTGGGTGGACATTGTAGAGATAGTCGAGATAGTATATCTTCTGAATTGGTAGGAAGAGATGGATTTGGCAATAATGATTTTGTCGGAATTATTTTTGATACCTATCGGGACAAAATCAATGCTTTCGAATACTTTGTAACGCCGCTTAATGAGCAAATGGATGCAAAATTTACCGAATCCAATAACAATGGCGAAGATTTCTCTTGGAATAGTATATTTTATTCAAAAACAGCAATTACTGATACAGGTTGGAATTTTGAGATGTTTATTCCTTTTGCCTCAATAAGGTTTAGTAAAACAGACACTCAAGATTGGGGTATCAACTTTGTACGAAGAAGAAGCAAATCTACTGAGCAGTACTTCTGGCATCCTTTGGATCCTAATGTCAATGGCTTCCTGACACAAGCTGGTGTTTGGAAAGGACTGAAGCATATCAATCCGCCACTGAGGTTGCAATTATCGCCGTATGTATCTTATTATGCCAATCATTTTCCGCAACAAAATGCCAAGGATCTAAATTCACAATTTAATGGAGGTATGGATATAAAACTGGGTCTCAATCAAGCATTTACATTAGATGCCACCTTAATACCAGACTTTGGTCAAGTGCAGAGCGATCGACAAATCCTCAATTTGACACCTTTTGAAGTGCAGTTTAATGATTATAGACCTTTTTTTACAGAAGGAACAGAACTATTTTCCAAAGGAAATTTCTTTTATTCGCGAAGAATAGGCGGTATCAATATTGATTATTCTAAACTCAAGCTAAGTCAGGAGATCATCAGCACACCTGCCGAAGCGCCACTTATAAATGCCACAAAAATATCGGGAAGAACGAAAAACGGCCTTGGTATAGGATTCCTAAATGCTATCACAGCACCTGTAGATGCTATAGTACAAGATACGGAGACCAAAGAACAATCATCCATCCAAGTACAGCCACTTATCAACTATAATATCTTGGTTTTTGACCAGACATTTGGGAATAACTCCAGTGTTTCGTTTATCAATACGAATGTGCTTAGGACTGGGTCGGCCTATGATGCCAATGTCAGTTCTGCCCTATTTAATCTTAACAACAAGAAAAATACATATAACTTTTCAGGCAAACTGGCATTGAGTTTTTTCAATGGGAATGAGATAGATAAGGATAGAAAAGTGGGATATAACCAGTCGCTTTCGATAGGTCGGACATCAGGCAAGATAAATTGGAATATCTCTCATGAGCTTGTGGATGATAAATTTAATAGCAATGATTTGGGATATTTTACCAATAATAACTACATTGATCATGGCATTTGGGTAGGTACTAGATGGATGAAACCAACCAAAATATACAATCAACTGAGACTCAATCTAAATGTCTTTGCATCGCATTTGTATAAGCCTATCGTCAACAATGTATCTAGATTGCAAGGCGGCGAAATCAATGTGAATGCCAATATGCAGACAAAAAACTTATGGTCGATAGGTGGAATCGTGGAATATTCACCAGATACTTATGATTACTACGAACCCAGACAGTACGGCGAAATATTCAGACGTGGCGCATCGGTATTAAATGGCTACTGGCTCGAAAGCAACAGTGCAAAAAAATACTTCGTAAGCATCGAATTGTATGGTCGGTTATTTTCTGATTTTTATGATGGCCGATCTATGTCATATTCCTTCACCAACAATGTGGTCTCATGAAATACGTTGACAGCAAAAATGTGGAAAACTTTTCACAAATTTGCAAATATGAGTACAAAAAGAACGAGAAAAGTATTCTCAGAGAGCTTTAAGAAGCACAAAGTCGAATTAATAGAGAGTGGCAAATTGACCACTGGATCTGTTGCGGCACAGTTTGATGTGAGTTATACTGCAGTATACCAATGGGTCAAAAAATACGGTAAGCTCACGCCGCCTGATAAGATCGTGATAGAATGCGATAGTGATTATCTGAAAGTTGTGGAATTGCAAAAAGAAAAGTCCAATCTGGAGCGGATTGTTGGCAAGCAACAAATCAGAATCGACTATTATGAGACATTAATAGAAATGCTAAAGGAACATTATCAAGAGGATGTTGAAAAGAAGTTTTTAAAAAAGTGATTACTCGTCTGCATAGTAATAAAACGCCGTATAGCATGGAATCAGTTTATAGAGAATTAGGGCTGAGTAGGCAAGCCCTACATCAACAGTGTAGACGAGATATGGGACAACAAACGCACCACAAGTATCTTTTCGAAATAGTCAAAGAATGGAGAATGAAACATCCACGAATGGGAAGTCGTTCGTTGTATTACAGTATAAAAAACATAGGAGGAATTGACCTTGGTATGGGAGTTAATAAATTTGAGCAACTCATGAGTACTTCCGGTATGACGATCAAACCCTTGCGATCAAGGATAGTAAAGACAAGTGATGGAAAAGGGAAAGGGCACTATCCGAACCTAGCAAATGGCCTGATTTTAAACAATACAAATCAACTCATTGTAGGGGATATTACTTACTACGATATTATTGATGATCAGTGGAGTTATATATTCACATTAAAGGATATTTATTCACAAAGGATACTAGGCTTGGTACCATCTTTGAGCATGGAAGCTTCCTTTGCATCTCAATGTTTAGAGCAAGCATTTGCACAACGCAAAGATGTGGGTTTAAGTGGATGCATTCATCATTCCGACAATGGGTCTCAATACGACTCAAAGGCGTATAAAAAAATGCTAGCAGATGCGAGAATGCTTATCAGTAGAGCTGATAATTGTCTAGAAAATGGAAGTGCCGAGAATTTAAATTCCATCGTCAAAAATATGTACCTTAAGCCTTGGAACATACGCACCTTCAAGGAGCTTCAGCAAGCATGCCAGGAATTGGTTTATATTAATAATCATCAAAGAGCCATCGAACAATTAGGACAATTAAGTCCAATCCAATTTGAACAATTGGTGGCTAAGTTGCATCCGGAGGAAAGGCCCCAAAAAGTATTATATGATTTTAACAGCTAAGCGGGACATGGGTTTTTTAAGGCATGATTCCCTAAATTGGAATGTAGGTAATAAAATGTCAAGGAGCCTTATAATTGAACTCCTTGACCGAACCTTACGTTCCACTTTGAGTAATTATGCTATTCCTTCCCAAGTTGCTCCCCAGCAGAGCTTGATGCCGCTTCACATAATCGTCGATTCAAAGATAGAGTCTAATAATATTTTTTTAACTTTACGTTTTCCACATCGTTGTTATAAGTTAACGACTTGTTGTCAACATAAATCATGAGAGGGCAACATTCTACCTTGAAGTTTAATTTTGTACTCATTTTAGGCAAGATTACTCTATTATTCTTTTAAAAATATTTTTTGTGCATCTTGATATACAAACATGCAAAATAATTTCTACGATAAAATTTAAAAATCATGTATCTTTACCATCATTTTTTCACTCCAATATCTATAAATTATGCCTGTACGCAGACCATTCAACCTTCAGAAATGGATAGACGAAAACCGAAATGAACTTAAGCCACCAGTTGGTAATCGCAATCTTTACAAAGATGCTGGTGACTATATCGTAATGATTGTTGCTGGCCCTAATGCACGTAAGGATTATCATTATAATGAAACGGAAGAGTTGTTTTACCAGTTAGAAGGAGACATCAATGTTCGCATTCAGGAAGACGGAAAAGCCGTAGATATTCCGATAAAACAAGGAGAAATGTTTTTACTTCCAGCTGGAATCCCGCATTCACCTATGCGCTCAGAAGGTTCGATAGGCTTGGTCATTGAGCTGAAAAGAACGGGTCAGGAACGCGATGGATTGATGTGGTTTTGCGAAAATTGCAATAATAAATTGCATGAATCCTACTTTCATCTCGAAGACATCGAAAAGGATTTCATACCGCGATTTAAACATTTTTACGGCTCAGAGTCACTCCGCAAGTGTCCTTCATGCGGACATGTGATGGAAGCAGACAAACGGTTCGTGGATCAAGCATAAGGCATGTCCAAAAAGATTTACTTTGCATCAGATTTTCATCTAGGCGCTGATGCTCTTGAGACTACTGATGTTCGCGAAAAAAAAATCGTCAACTGGCTTTCATCAGTCCAGCACGATATGAAAGCCTTATATTTGGTAGGCGATGTTTTTGACCATTGGTTTGAGTACAAAAAAGTAGTGCCTAAAGGTTATTTCAGATTATTTGGGAAATTGGCTGAATTGCGTGATGCCCAAATACCCATCTACTTCTTTACTGGCAATCACGACATGTGGATGTTTAGATATTTTGAAGAATATTTCGGAATACCGATTTATAGAAAACCTATTGTTCATACCATTGATGGAAAAAAGTTCTTTATAGGTCATGGAGATGGCTTAGGGCCAGGTGATCATGGATACAAGTTTATCAAACGCGTCTTTGACAATAAGGTTTGCCAATGGCTGTTTCGATGGTTACACCCAGATTTAGGCATATGGTTGATGCAATTTTTTAGTGCAAAAAGCCGACAATATACTGGAGATGAAGCGCCATTTTCAGATCCAAATAAAGAATGGCTGGTACAGTTTGCAGAAGAACAAGAGAAGTTGGAATCGCACGATTTCTATATTTTTGGCCACAGACATCTTCCTATAGATTACACCTTGACCAATGGTAAAAGTCGATATATCAACCTTGGTGAATGGATGTACGCATCATCTTATGGTGTGTGGGACGGACACAGCTTCGAATTGAAATTTTATGAGTCATCACTGACAAAAATCTATGGAAATGGCAAGTGATAGAAACAAATTTGCAGCATGTTTGTGCTTGATTTGTGTGCTTTTTGTCATGTCATGTAGTACTTCCAAGAGTCAAAATCAACCCGAAAATTTATCGTCTGAATATGACATCAATGCAAATATAAAAATTGCCGAAATCGATAACCTGGGTCGCATTTACGTAGTCACAGATAAAAATATTTTAATCAATTATCGGCCCGACTTCAAGGAGATGTATCGTCATGCCAATACCAAAAGTGGTGCAATTTCTAGTATTGATGTCAGCAATCCATTGAAAATCACGGTGTTTTATGACAATTTCAATAAGCTAAAAATATTTGATAATACGCTTACGCAAATCACAGAGATGAATCTTTCAGAGAAATTTTCTGACATTACGGCTTGTGGGAGCAGCAATGAAGACAGCTACTGGGTGTACGATCCCACTCAATTTAAACTATTGAAAATCAATGAAAATGCGAATGTTCTATTGGAAACATCCAATCTCAATGACTTCGGCATGCAAGATCTTAATATTACTGACATCCGCGAAAAGTCAAACATCGTCTTGCTTACAGATAGGCAAAAAGGATTTTATATTTTTGACAACTTGGGTCAATATGCCTTTCATGTACCAGCTATAGACATTTTATCATTCCAGTTCGATGGCAAAAATATTATTTATTATACAAAAGAAGGACTAAAATTTTATTCGATTACCTATAAAGAAACGCATGAAATCACATTGCCTACTGATGTAAAACTAGATGGCTGCAAATTTGTCATCTATCATGGTCAGGATTTTTATGTCGTCTATGATAAAGGTATAAAACTCGTAAAAAACCAACAATGATTTATTCTATAAATAGTTTTGATCGGGCCCCCTAATTGACAGGACTAAGATTATTAATTTAAAATGTAATTTTAGGCCTGTCAATTAGGGGGCCCGATCAAGAATAGTACTATTATCACCATAGTATTGTCCAATTTTACAAATGATGTACATTTGAATCCAAACAATTACTGTTGAAAAAAATGCATATGTCAATAGGTCTTTTTCAATTATTCTTTTGTCCTGATATGGTTCACAGCAAATTTTAGTATCAACTAAAAAATCTACTAAAAAATTTACATATTGTACAAGATATTCAGGTAAACTTGGGCTTTTCATTTATTGTTTTTGTTAATATTAAAAAATTGCAACAAATAGAAAAATAAAATGATAACATTTGTTCTTTTATTATACGTTTTCTCATCCTAAACTAATTTTTAATAGTGCAGAAGTATATAATATTGAAATAATCATTGTCAGAATAAAGTCTTTGTTGTTGGTGATTAAATTTTTCATCTCAAATTTTTATTAAAAAGGCATCCCCAGTATATAAATTAGAGGATGCCTTTAGTTTACAAAATTATGGTTGAGTAACACCTGAGAATTTTATCAAATCAGCCACTGTAAATGTTCCAACACCTGCAGTAGGGATGGAAGGTGAAAATCCCCCTGGATGATTTAAATATGAATTTGCATCTCTCTTTAGCATACGAACAAATGTCTCTGCTACAATCTTTGCACCCAAAGCACCAAGTCTATTTCCACCTTGAGTAACCGCAGCTTCTCTTAATATATAATACCAAAGTGGCGTTTTTTGAATCAAAATCGGATTTGAATTTAGGAGGGCAACTTCATTAGCAGGTAATCCTGAAAGCAATTGTGCGGAAGTTAAAGGTGTTACACCTTTTGCAGCGGCCATAGCTTGTCCACTTGGTAAGCCTAAAGCCTGACCTCTTCTAAGGTTTCTCGCCGCCAAGATTCTCATAATACCAGGAGGCATGCCTGGAAGATTTGCAATTTCGGTTGCCAACACACTATCTATTTTTCTTGCCATGTTATTAACTGGAACTGGATGTCCAGTTGGAAAAAATGCATTGAAGTCGATTACCCAATTTGACCTAACTGGCAAATTTGGATTGCGAATAAAGGAAAATACATCTACCATTCCTTGATTTACAAAATTGAAATTGAGCCAGTAATTTTGTCTAATCATACTGTGTCCAAAACGATAAGCTGCTACACTAAACTCTACTGGCATCCTAAAGGCACTATCTATTGGCGCTATAACCGTAGTTAATGCATTTGAGACTGCAGTGTTACCACAAATTCTTTGCAAAAAATCATTGACTACAGCCCATTGATAATGATGTGTGACAATTCTTTTTGCTTCTGCAAATATGTCTCCAGTAAATCCACTTGCTACAACTTTATCCACTACTTTATTGTGAAACCTCAACATAGCGTGGTGAAATTGTGAAACTATCAAATTCTCATCATTTCTTGGGTCACCAATTAGGGCTGTATTTGAAGAAGCGTTTACCCTTGGTACATCAAAATCAGTTCTAATGCTCATACCGCTAGAATTGGTATTGCTACTAGATCCACCAGGACCATTGTTTTGATTTTTTCCTAGTTGGAATTTAATCGCTGTAGATGGAGCACCACCAGAAGGAAACTGATACAAATATGGACTCAAGCCAGGCCCTCTTCCATAAAGAGAATCTAGGTCCAACGCTGGTGTTCTCATATTATTAATCTTATTGGCATCTTGTAAAATATCCAAGCGTGATGAGATATCAAAGGTGATATCATGATCTACAAATTGGCCAAAGTAGGTATACCCAGATGGAATTCCAGAGTGAGGTGCTTGCCCTGGGCCGACAGTTGGTTCTCTGTTTGGATCTGCCATCATGCCACCTAATTGATCTAATGCATTGTTTACACTTGCATTTATTGGTAATCTACTGCCCAATCGTGTCAAAGGTGGTGACATATAACCAAACATATCCGAACATTTTGAGTGTACCATCGGCCATGGAAACCAACTTAAACTAAGTTTTGTGCCATGAAATCTTACATCACTATCGCGTAAACTCGCTAAGCTTACTTTTCTGTCTATTGGCATATCTTGAATAGATTCGACAGTTGAGGTAATTGTTTTTCTTCCCTTTCCCATTTTTTTGTTTTTAAATTGTTTAAAAAAATATTAATAAATAAAGTATCCACAGAGCAGCTAAGTCTAGCCACTCTTTTCAAAAATGCTATAACTAAATAATTTATGGTAGTTAAAATACTTCAGATTTTACCACTTGATTTCTTCCAATGAAAGAATTGGTTTTCTTTGATTTAAATCTCCCATTACTATCTCTGGCAAGAAAGTTTTTATTGATTCGTCAAAATGAAAATTACATCTTTGTTCTACCTCACCAAGCGATATTTCAAAAACTTTAAATGATTCTAAATCCAATGACTCAATATTATCAAGGTTTTGGGTGAGCAAAAAAGCTTTAGACTTTAAAATCCCATCAACCTTATAAAATAATACTTTGTAAAACTCTCTAGGTATTTTTATCTTTCGATAAGTACGATCATCATCACGAAAAACAGGGCCACCAATCACGCTTACTTTTAAATTTTCAACATCAACATCATTAAATACGGCATCTTCCAATTTTCCCCAGATGCCACCTAATCCACTTTGATTAAAATCATTCATCTGTGGAGTTATATTTGTAAAGTAAAAGGAGTCAGTATTTGCCTTTTGGGCCTCAGTTAGGCTTCCCCATAGCAAATCAGCTCGGCGGGCTATATGACCTCGATCTAGGTTATTAGAACTATACAAGGTCTCCCCTACTTGATGGCTAGCAGGAATCCTTGGATCGGTTTTAAATGAAATATTGGACCTAGATAATTTCTTTATCGAACTACCATCTATATTCCATGCTACATAAATGGCCATACGTCTTGTTTTGTGCATGGCTAGTGAAAAATGCACATAATCTATTATTTCAGAACCATTTAGCTTAAATGCGACCGATAGATTATTTAATCTTGGTACATTTACTATGCTTCCCAAAAACCGAGGATTATATGCTAATGTAGATCCAGCTGGCGCACTAAGAGATTTTGAAGTTTTTATACCCAGCTTTTTGAAAACTGATTTTGGATAACAAGCCAAGGCATACTCTAAAGGATTTGAAGGAGCTTCACCTGCGAAGTGCAAACCAGCCATTATATTTGAAGGTTTATTGTTTGAATTCAAGATCATCCATGCCGAACCAGAATCACCACCATCTGATATCTCACCACCAACAGGAAGCTTTGATGGGTCTATTCCAATTTCAAAACATCCAATTTCCTTAACTCCAATATTGCCGCCATAATTTATCTTTGTAATCACATCAGTACGTACCACGATGCCATAGGTGATTTCCGTAGTTCGACCACTTTTCACCACCCTATCGTCTAGATCTGGATCACTAATTTCCTTTACCGTAGTAGCAAGATTGAGTATATCTTCTTTAAAGGAACGATTTTCTATAGATGATAAAGCGCAATCACCTCCTATTCCTAAATATGATCTTACCAACTTGCCACAATTATTTAAATGTGTTCTATTATCGTCAGCAGGACCAGGTTGTACGATCTGATCTCCAATAACTCCTTCTAGCCCATGAAGTACATGCCAATTACTCAAAACATAAGGCGTTTCATTTATCTTATCATATACTATACATCCAAGTGTGCCTGCAGTACCATTAACGTTCGAAATACTAATGCCTGGCTGAATAGGATCAATTTTTTCTTTGCGTTTATCAGTCACTATATCTTGTATGATGCTGTAAGATAGAATATAGGACCGCTGTATAACATCTGTAGGTATAGAAATGCCATCAATTTCAATTGATGACGGAATTAAAGTGGTACCAATTGATTCTAATTGGTCAGCTTCCAATTTTGTGCCTACTGTAAACTGTATAGTAATTTCATCAGTTCTAATACCGTCTTTGATTTTATACCCAACTCCAATTGAAGTTACATTGCCGTCTTTCAGGTAATCTTGCCCTTTAGATCTGATAAAAGCCCTTAATGATGCAATGATTTTTTTCTTAGATAATTTTGAATTCTGCTTTGCCATAACCTAAAAGAGTTTAAAATTAATACTACAAAATTTTATAGCACAAAATTATTTGACTTAAACACAATTTAAAATATAACTTTTGTTATAAGCTTAACAATACAGAATAATAAAACTATATTTTACGCCAATTCAGAATTATTAAATATAACTAAAGGTATATGATCTACCAATTATATTCATATTTTATTGGCATTATATTAGAATTATTGATGTCTATATAAGAATCAATTGGACCGACGAACTAATGCCTACTTTTTTGAGTTTAAAGATGAGCGACTGGTAAAGCGATTAGCAGCAATCGAAGGAAAGAAATCACTCGATAAGTAGACTACCTAACAAAACATTGGTCGGCAAGGTAAACAGCAAAAGTGATGACTTCCTATGTTTCCATCATATGTGGAGATTCAAAGACACGAACAAAAGAGCATAAAGGTGTACTTCCACCCACCAAAAGAAGAATTGGGTTTATTAATAGATACTGTTGAAAGTACAAATAAAAATTGTTATTAATAATAATCCTAATCTCACCCATAATTAAATATTAAACTCTCAGCTGGGCATAATTTTCAACTACGTTTGATGAGAAATGGAAAACATAACCGAAAGCCATGCGACAGAATAAGTTGAGTGGCTTTTGTATAGTTATAGTTAACCATGATTCAAAGTGTTTTATGTTTTTGGTACCAACAAATTCTAATAAATAAAATCAAGGTATAAAAACGTTTAGCAATGCTTCCATCAAAAACAAACCATCATATCCAATACTAGGCGTATATTTGTCATCAATTGATGCAATAATTCTTGTGGGTGAAATGATATCTCAATCGTTAGGTGGCTAAAAGCACAGGCTAATTTTGGCATTTGGATATATCACTAGGTTTTGTATATCAAAGGATTATCACCATTTTTAAATTTGAAAAAGTATAAATACATGTTAGCTAGAATCGTAATTTTTTTGTTGTTGAATTTTGGAGCACTTGCCAACGGTGGATTTTTCACAGGTAAAGCAGTACGAGCCGATTGGTATCTTTCCCTCAATAAAGCGCCTTGGACACCACCAGGTTGGGTATTTGGTTTTGCATGGACTACCATCATGATTTGCTTTTCTTTTTATATGGTTCATCTATGGTCTAATAGTGAAAACAAAAAGCTTATCATCGGATTATTTACACTGCAATGGATATTAAATGTAGGCTGGAATCCCATATTTTTCTATTTCCACCATGTCACAGCTGGTTTAGTAGTCATTTCAATTTTGACACTTTTGGTAGGATACTTGTTGTTCAGTTTTTGGCCAATTTTGAAGGCTAAGTCCGCATTTTTGCTACCATATTTTGTTTGGCTTTTGATTGCTACTTCACTGAATGGATATATATTATTTAAAAATTAAACAATGATGCAAAGGATACTATAAAAGTAATAATTCAAATGATGTAATCCTATTAGCTTAATTAAAGGTGATATTCATGTAAAATTTTCTAAGTATTTATGATTTAGGGTGTCAATTTTGGTCTTAAAAAGTATTTTTCAAAATATAAAAATGCAGCCAATCCTCACCTATGACCATTTAAATTAAGCACAAAAAAACAAAACCCTTGATAATCAATTGATTACCAAGGGTTTTTGCGGACTGGACGGGACTCGAACCCGCGACCCCATGCGTGACAGGCATGTATTCTAACCAGCTGAACTACCAATCCTTTTGGTGCTTTTCTTCTAAAGCGACGCAAAGATATAGATACTTTTTAATTCTCAAAATTGTTTCAGCAAAAATATTTTAATTTTTTTTATTCACCCATTTATAGGTCTTTTTCAAAGTCTATACTTAATTTTGCACATTCATCAAAGTACACAGCCTTGAATCCTTAGATTTTGCTGCCTGCGATGGATAGAACTTTTTATTTCCAAAACCTTAAACACCTGATATGGTCTTCCTAGATTTCGAAAAACCGCTTGAAAACCTCTACGAGCAGTTAGAAAAAATAAAGCAGGTCGGCGAAGAAGGCATCATTGATGTCTCCGAAAATATCAAAGAACTCGAAAAAAAAATCCAACATACC
This sequence comes from uncultured Saprospiraceae bacterium, assembly GCA_937952155.1. Lineage (GTDB taxonomy): Bacteria > Bacteroidota > Bacteroidia > Chitinophagales > Saprospiraceae > OLB9. The sequence continues at coordinate 5,944 of CALFYH010000114.1, read as the reverse complement.
AAAAAGGATATATACGCTAATCTGACTGGATGGCAACGTGTACAGCTTTCGAGACATCCTGAGCGGCCATATTCTTTGTTCTACATCGAGCAGATGACTCGTAGATTTACTGAGTTGCACGGTGACAGATACTTTAATGATGATAAAGCCATCATAGGCGGACTAGCCAAGATAGACAATCAGAGCGTCATGATCATCGGCCACCAAAAAGGTGTAAACACCAAGATGAGACAATATCGAAATTTCGGTATGGCAAATCCCGATGGATATCGAAAGGCCTTGAGACTTATGAAAATGGCGGAAAGATTTAATATACCCGTTATCAGTCTGATAGATACGCCTGGTGCATTCCCAGGACTTGAAGCTGAAGAACGCGGACAAGCTGAGGCGATAGCCCGAAACCTTTTTGAAATGGCTCAGTTGCGCGTTCCTATTTTGTGCTATATAATAGGTGAAGGTGCATCTGGTGGTGCATTAGGAATAGGTCTGGGTGATAAAGTTTTCATGCTTGAAAATACATGGTACACCGTCATATCGCCTGAGTCGTGCTCATCTATACTTTGGAGATCGTGGGATTACAAAGAGATAGCTGCCGAAGCACTCAAACTCACGCCCGATCATATGCTGGAGTTTGGACTCATCGATGACATCGTAAAAGAACCATTAGGTGGTGCACATACAGACCCTGAAAAAATGGCTAAAACTCTGAAATCTCACATCAAAAGTGAACTGGCCAACTTAGTCAATATGGATCCCGAAGAAAGAATCACACAACGTATTAATAAATACAGTATGATGGGCAGATATGATATTGCCGAATAATCTGATAGCGCATGTTTGAAAAAATAAAACAATGGTTTTTCTATCGTGATTTTAAGCAAAACGCTCGTAATCATGTTAATGAGCAGCAAGGTGTCAATCCACTGCAATCGATCTGCATCCTTTTTGATGGTACGTCGGATGATGAAAGGAAAATCGTGCACAATTTTAAAAAATCTATCTCAGGTGACAATAGTAGAGAAGTAAGGTCATTGGCTTTTATTGATAATGCGTTGCCATTGGACAATATAGATTACAATGCATACAATCTCAAAAATATCACTTGGACTGGAAAGCCATTTGGAGAAAAAATCGAAGAGTTTATCAATTATAAATTTGACTTAATGATTATTTTGACAAAAAAAATGTTGCCACATTTCGAGTATATTGTAGCACATGCACAGTCCAAATTCTTGATAGGTCCTTCAATCGAACACGCAGAAAAGTACTTTAATATCACCGTGGATTCCGCAGAAAATGAAACCACTGACGACCAGTTAAAAAAAATCATTAAAGCGATCAACAAAATTGCCATAAAATAATACAAAATGAAAGACCAGCGATTTATAGGTACAGGTGTCGCCATTATCACACCATTCAAAGAGAATGTGGTAGATTATCCAGCTTTGGCAAATATTATAGACCATGTGATCAATGGTGGTGTAAATTACATCGTTGCCTTGGGATCTACCGGTGAGACAGCCACATTAAACGAAGCTGAAGCGCGTGATATCCTAGATTTTTGTATCAAACATATCAATAACAGAGTACCACTCGTAGCAGGAAATTTTGGTGGCAATGATACTAAAGAACTTGTCAAAAAGATAAAAGATTATAATTTTGACGGCGTCGCAGCTATTTTATCATCAAGTCCAGCCTATATCAAACCATCACAAGAAGGCATTTACAGACATTACATGGCATTAGCTGAAGTGAGCCCAGTACCTATAATAATCTATAATGTACCAGGTCGTACAAGGTCAAATATAGAATGGGAAACCACCGTAAGGCTTGCCGAAGCAAGTAAAAACTTTGTAGGTATCAAAGAAGCTTCTGGAGATTTGATCCAAACCACAAGAATTATCAAAAACAAACCTGACCACTTCATTGTGACCTCTGGTGATGATGAAGTCGCACTCGCTATGACTGCCGTAGGTGGCGATGGTGTCATTTCGGTAATGGCCAATGCCTTGCCTAAAGCCTTCAGTCAGATGATAAACTTTGCACTCGATCAGGATTACGATGCCGCCAGAACACTCAACTTTAAGACTTATGATCTCCATAAATGGCTCTATGTCGAAGGTAATCCTGTAGGTATCAAATCTGCCATGGAAGTCTTGGGTTTCTGTACAAATGAAGTCAGATTGCCGCTTTCACCACTTTCAGCACCAAATTATGCGAAGTTGAAGGAAGAATTGTTGAGAATCAAAGCGGATTTGCATCTATAATCACACATTTTAACTTCATTTATTGCTCCTATTGATAAACTTGAATGCCAATGTTAGGTCATAAACATTAGGACAAAAAGGATACCTTCTGTCTTCTTATGTTTTTGTATTTTGGAATAATTCCTTCAAAGTTATTTCCTTGTTCAAAATCTCATTGCCACGTTTGATCCTTAGTTTTATAACTTTGCCAGTCTTTCCACTCAATATTTTATTGACTTTTTTTAGATCATACCATCTATAAGAAAAGCATCCAATCTTTAGGATGATATCACCGGGTAATAAGCCTGCAGTCTCTCCTGATGAATTTTCGATGACATATTTTATGTAGAATTTGTCCAGATTTTCACCATAAGCAAAAACAGTCAATCCACTTTTATCAAACTCAAATTCTTTATTGTAATTTTTCATAGGTTTTAGGTACAATTTCTTCCCGCTAAAGTCAAAAATGACATGAAAACGCTCCAAAAACATATTGCCCAAAAGGCCATTGCGGACTACTTTCTCTTCTTTGAGCACTTCTTCATTTAGAGCTTGAAAACTACTTATCATATTTTCGAAATGAATGTCGCCCAATTGCAAACGATGGATTTTGCCCATGTATCCTTCGATATTACCACCTAATCCCTTGCCCAAATTACCTTTGATCATAAAATTCTTGAGCTTCATCAATGAATCTGTGTTATCGTGGAATAATGCCGAAAGTCCCGCACCAGTATCCAAAAGTAGCTTGGTCTGCAAAGGCTCGCCTTGATTTACTTCTGTTATGCAGTTTAGAAATGGTTTGTGGTGGTGCAATTCGATATCAAATACCTGATAATCTTTAAATCTTTTTGCTGAAAATTTTTCTGGCCTATACAAGGTCAAAATCTTCATCTTATAATCCAATTTCACCACCATATCTCTAAAAAAAGATACACCCAATATACCATCTATCTTAGTACCAGTATATTCTTCCAAATACAAAAAGTCTTCTTCTAAAACGATAACATTATGTCTCACAGGCTGTAGATTGATCATTTGGATGAAGGTGCTATTACAAATCGTGGCATAGACTTCTTTGCTTAGATCTGAACCCATCAATTTTATTCTCTTTTTACATGGAGTTTTGAGCAAATCTGTATAAGTTCGTTTCAATAATATCGTATTTTCAGCACCGGTATCGAGGATAAATTTGAGTGGCAGTACTTTTTCGAAAATGATATCTACAACGATAAATCCATTGATGTACTCAAAAGGTATCTCTACTTTATCTCCATTGCCATTTTCATGATAGGTGGTAAACTGTCCCTTCAGTTCAAACGAAAAAAGAACCAAGATTGCCATTATAAATGAACAAAGTATGGATTGGCGTACGACCGCTAAAATATGTACAAAAACAAATTGTATCAAATGGTCAAATTAAATATCAATAATAACATTTTTTTTCGAAGTACGATTAACTTTATGAGATTTTTATACAAAAACTGATTTTTCAATATGACTGAATTAAAAAAAGTACTCAACACACGAGGTCTTACGATGATAGCAATTGGTGCTTGTATCGGTTCTGGTATCTTTGTGACGCCAGCTGATACTTTAGGAACTTTGCCGCATCATGGATATGTCTTACTTACCTGGATTATTGGTGGACTTGTAGCATTTTTGGGTGCTTTGACATTTTCAGAACTAGGCGCCACGTATCCGAAAGAAGGCGGCGTTTATGTATATTTGAAGCATGCCTATGGTGATATGGCTGGTTTTCTGTATGGTTGGATTATACTTTTGATTGTGAATACTGGGGCTTTGGCAGCGCTTGGATTGGCACTGGCAGATTTTTTGAAATTTTTCTTACCTGTAGATGATACTGAAAAATCCATGATAGCAATTGGCACCATATGGCTTTTGACTGTTGTCAATATTTTTGGCGTCAACACAAGCCAACAATTATCATCTCTCTTTACAGGATTAAAACTCATGGCTATTGTGATGATCATCATTGTTGGATTTACTTACTTGCCCAATGTACAACACAGCATCCAGCTTGATTTATCCGCTGATATTCCCAATAATCTAATGACCAATATGCTACTTGCCTTTACAGGTGTGTTTTGGTCAATGGGTGGATGGCACCATGCCACTTATCTTTCAGGCGAAGCGATCAATCCCCAAACTACCGTGCCAAAAGCTTTGTTTTTTTCCACCATCACAGTCACTGTAGTCTATGTATTGATTATCATTTCATACATGATCCTACTTCCTACTGAAGTAATGTCCACAAGTGAACGTGTAGCTGGTGATGCCTTGGCAGCCGTATATCTGCATGGTGGCAAAATGGTTTCGATCATTATCAGCATTTCTATATTCGGTACTATAGCTATTTACACGATGTCTGCCCCACGCATTTATTATGCTATGGCAAAAGATGGCATTTTTTTTAATTTTTTGGCCGATGTATCGCCAAGATTTCAAACACCATACAAAGCCATGCTTTTTCAGGCTGCATGGGCAAGTTTGCTCATATTGATTTGGGGATCTTTTTCTAGAATTATCATCTTTGTCACATTCATGGATATCGTTTTTATGGCACTTGCTACGAGTACCATATTTATATTCAGACAAAGGAAAATACCCAATAGTGGTTATAAACTCAAATTGTATCCTTGGATTCCGATTATATATTTGATTGTCACTATTGCTTTTGTGCTAAACACTCTGGTAGAGCTTAATCCTGAGTCTTGGATTGGTGTGATCATCTTGTTGATAGGTGTTCCTGTATTCTTCTATTTCAAAAAATCTAGAGCAAGTTCTGGCTTAATAATAGAGAAATGAAGTAAAATTGAAAATTCAGCATAAAAAAATGCTTTTAAATATACAATAAATAACTGAAAGCCTTATCTTTGCGGCTCTTTAGAAATAACGCTAATTAATTTTAGACATGACATCAGTAGAAATTCAAGGAAATACCAGATCAGAGTTTGGTAAAAAAGGTTCGAAAGTAGATAGAAATAATGGTAATATACCAGCTGTAATGTACGGTGGAAATGATGTAATTCATTTTACTGTGACTCCTGCTGCTGTAAAACATTTGATATACACACCAGATTTTAAGATTGCAGATTTAGAGATTGATGGCAAACATTATAAAGCTATCCTCAAATCAGTGCAGTTTCATCCAGTAACAGATCAGATTTTGCATATTGACTTTCTGAGACTGATAGATAAAACACCTATCAAAGTTGAAATTCCTTTGAGATTCAAAGGTGTATCTCCAGGTGTTAAAGTTGGTGGTAAATTGATCCAGCAATTAAGAAAAATCAAAATCAAAACTACACCAGAGTTTTTGGTGGATGAATTGAAAGCAGATATTTCTAAACTTGAGCTTGGTCAGGCATTGAGAGTAAGAGAAGTAATCATACCTAATGGTGTGGAAATCATCAACAATCCTGCTACTCCTGTGGCATTGATTGAAATCCCAAGAGCATTGAAAGCAGCAGCAGCTTTGGCAGCCAAAGAAAACGAAAAAGGCGCAAAGAAGAAGAAGTAATAATTCATTTTATACGAACGATACAGAAGAGCTCCACCAACAAGTGGGGCTTTTTTTTTTGCCATTTTATTTGCAATTTGCTATATGAAAGTAAATATAATAAACAGTGCTAAACGATATCTAACTCCAACTACTTTAAATAATTTTCATATTC
>CALFYH010000113.1 GCA_937952155.1 uncultured Saprospiraceae bacterium | reverse complement strand
GGTAGAGTAATAAAAGGTCTTGAAGTAATAGATAAAATTGCTGAATCTCAAACTGATAAAACAGACAGACCTGTTGAAGATATTAGAATTTTGAGTCTTAAAATAATCAAATAAAATCCCATAAAAAATAACAACATCATGGAAATCCTTGGTATAGATGTAGGCGGTACTGGCATCAAATCTAACATTGTCAATATTGAATCTGGTACATTAACAGGCGAAAAATTCAAATTAAAGACGCCTACACCATCCACGCCTGAGGCTATTATAGATTGTCTAAAGTCCACAGTAGAAAATTTTAATTGGACAGGCAAGCAAATAGGTATCGGATTTCCGGCTGTTATAAAAAACGGGGTATCACTTACAGCCAGTAATATCGATGCTAAGTTTATAAATTATAATATCGATGCTGAATTTAGCGCTGCACTAGACTGTGATGTCACTGTTGTAAATGATGCAGATGCTGCTGGGATAGCAGAGATGACCTATGGCAAAGGAAAAGGTGTACAAGGATTGGTTATTTTTATCACGCTCGGTACAGGCATAGGCTCAGCTATTTTTTATAATGGTCAGTTGCTAAGCAATACCGAGCTAGGCCACCTGAAATATAAAAAGTCAATTTTCGAAAAATATGCATCCAATTATGCCCGTGAATTCCACCATCTAAGTTGGAAAAAATGGGCCAAAGAACTCGATATATATCTCAATCACCTCAATCTAATCCTTAGCCCGGACTTGATATTGATCGGTGGTGGCGTCAGTAAAAATTTTGACTTGTACAAAGACTTTCTCAATGTACCTGTCAAAGTAGATACCGCATCTTTGCTCAACGACGCTGGAATCGTAGGTGCCGCCATGGCTGCAAAATGATTAATGGTTTGAATTTGGCACAAGTTGCATATTTATCCAGTTTTTGCATGGCATATAGCATTGGGACGAGTTACAGATTTATCAAGCTTTAGCATGACTTGCGCCAGCAAGGGGATTTTCAATTGATTTTATTGCTTAACATATACTATTTATCTAAATAAAATGGATTAAGTATCAATCTATTTTTTTACTTTGTTTATGTATTGAGATTTATTTCTCCCATTCTTTCAGAAAATGTTTTTGCTCAAATCTTGGAAATAGTGGTAATGAAGCGTTTGAAGATAAGGATATTTCTCTACATTTAACAAAATAATCTTGCGGACTTCCTTCAATAATTTCTCCTCTCAGTTCAATACAATTATTTAATACTAACAGTTTAACTGCCTTCTCTGAAGCAACTAAATATTCGCGAAAATAACCGTCTCCAATTGGCAACTTAAACATACCAAAATCATCTTGAAAAGGTGTACCAAGAATTACAACTTCTCTAAAATTTGGTAAAAAAGTGTCTTCTGGGTAAATGTCAAAATCTGGGCCTTTTTCCACGTATAAAATCTTTTTAAATTGAATACCACTAATTTTTTGATAATTAATTATCGAATAAAGTCGTTCGTCAACAATACACGAAAATGAGTTGTCAAAAAAATAATCTAAAGGCCAGTCATTAAGAACTAACTTAAAATCAGAATATAAGTTAGTATCAATTTCTGATAGATCTTTTGATTCCAACTTTTCAAATCCTTCAAAAGCAATTGGTACAATATTGTAAAATTTTGAAATCATTTTGAAATTATTTAAGTTTATATAAATTTATTATTTGCTCCTGCTGGCGCAAGTTTGCAACTTGTGCCTTTATTACTTCCCCTGCTGGCCCAAGTTTGCAACTTGTGCCTTTACTACTTCTACTGCCATCAATAACAAAATACATAACCTTCTAGACTCATCGGCCTTTCTAAAATCTCAACATCCAAAATACCTTTTTTACCTAAATAGTCTCTGGCACTACTATGTAGATAATGGTCGGCTTCGCTTACTATACCTGCCACAACTGGATTATTATGTACGTAATCAATCTTTTGAAACGTAACTGATGGGCTAAAAAGTTCAATAGGATGGTTATCTTGCTGCCAAAATTGAAAATCTTTATTGTTGATTTTATTTTGTCCTGCGTTTCTAAAAATATTTAACATCCATTCTTTTCTGCTATCGGATGAATTATTTTCTATGGCTTCAATGAGTTTTTTTGAAGTGAATTTTTTAAGATCACGTAAAATATCAGAATGGCTGTACTGACCTGATCTGGAAAATACCAGATGTGCATGATTACTCATCAAGCACCATGCATGCAAACATAATCCTTTGTTTAGTTGACAATATCTAACACTATCAATAAATACTTCAATATAAACAGGTCTCGTAAAAACATCTACCCATGATATTGTTGCAAAACTTACAAAGTAAATACCATCCTTATCTATAAACTTGTATTTGGTACTCATGCTAGCTTATATTTAAGACCAAAAGTAAAGAATATTAAAATCTTTACCAAAATATGAAGGTTAGATAAGGCTAAGGCTAAATTTGGTACAAGTTGCAAATGTTTCAAGTTATTGCATGACTGTAGCATTGGCACGAGTTACAAACTCGCGCCAGCAAGGGGTTAGATAAGGCTATTTAAATTAGGCACAAGTTGCAAATGTTTCAAGCTTTCTCAATCTTTCGAATGACTAACATTGGCACAAGTTACAAGTTTATTAAGCTTTAGCATGACTTGCGCCAGCAAGGTTAATGGTTTGAATTTGGCACAAGTTGCATATTTATCAAGCTTTAGCATGACTTGCGCCAGCAAAGGGAAAAATGATATAGCTTAGAAAAATGTATTTCTAAAATTTCTTTCTTAATCCACCAACATCTTTTCTGTATCTAAAACTTGCTGCTTCATATTGGCAGGAAGATCCCGATATGCATACTGCTGGTCGCGGAGCTGTGGTATAAAACCAGCTTCAGTTATAGCCTTTTGGATACCATCGGCGGTAAACCTAAAGGATGCACCAGCTGCAGAAACAACATTCTCCTCGATCATGATACTACCAAAATCATTCGCTCCAGCGTGAAGACACAATTGTGCTGTAGCCTTACCTACTGTCAACCACGATGCTTGAATATTGATGATATTGGGCAACATTATCCGGCTCATCGCTATCATACGAATATACTCATCGCCTGTACATTGGTTGCGCGCGCGCTTGATTTTTTTGAGAATAGTATCTTCATCCATAAATGGCCATGGAATAAATGCCAAAAATCCTTTGCTATTGGCTGGTTTTTCACTTTGTACTTGTCTCAAGGCTACAAAATGTTCCATCCGCTCTAAATTGGTCTCAATATGGCCAAACATCATTGTAGCAGAAGTGGTGATATCCAATTGATGGGCGGCCCGCATGACATCAAGCCATTCTTGACCACCACATTTCCCTTTAGATATCAATCGACGTACACGATCATCAAGGATCTCAGCGCCTGCACCAGGCAATGAATCCAAACCAGCATCTTTGAGCGCTTGTAAAACAGCCGTATGAGTTGACTTTTCGAGTTTGGTAATATGTGCTATCTCTGGTGGTCCGAGTGCATGCAATTTCAGATTTGGGTAAAGGCTTTTTAACTCTTTGAATAAATCCACATAATATGCCAATCCAAGATCTGGGTGATGACCACCTTGCAGCAATAACTGTTCGCCACCTAAAGCAAATGTTTCATCGATTTTTTGCTTATACTCCTCTATCGTCGTAATATAAGATTCTTCATGACCCGGTCTCCTGTAGAAATTACAAAACTTACAATTAGCAATACAGACGTTGGTCGTATTAGAATTTCGGTCGATAATCCAAGTGACTTTATTGTGCGGTACATGATGTTTTTTGATCGCATCACCTACATACATCAATGCTGCTGTAGGTGCATTTTCGAACAAATATAAGCCTTCATCGGCGCTCAAAAATTCAAGTCGCATGGCTTTTTGCAATAAATCTGATATATTTTGCTCCATCATTACCAATATCTTTCTTTGGAAACAACAAAGGTAGAGCTTAGTTTGCAAAAAGCACAAAAATGCTAGTAAAGTCTATTTTACTTTGATCAATTTGATGACTTTGTTACCTGATAGGCCATTCAGTCTGACTAGGTAAATACCACTTTTGCTAATCATTTCATTATCCAAAATCAATTGGTTCTTTCCTGCTATACCATCGATTTGCGTCGCATATACTTTTTGGCCATTCATATCCGTAATTGCCACAGTGACAAGCTGATGAGAAGGTAAATCAAAACTTAAAACACTTTCATCGCTGAAAGGATTGGGTACAATACTAGCATTAAAAACTTCCTGTGGTGACTTTCGCCAGTATGCAGAATCTGCTTCCGATACGATTTTTGGATCTAAAATATCTACATCCTGATCTAAGGCATTGCCATCTAAATCACCCAATTTTATAGCCAAAAAATTATTATAAAAATCTCCATCTTCTTCGTCGAGTATTCGTTCGGTTTTGTAGGTATTCCAATCTGAGGGTGCGATAACTTCATCTACAATAACAAGCCAATCCAGATTGGTTCCACCTGAAAGATAGTCACCCATAAGGTTTAAATCATTGATATCGAGTATTTTGTCTTTATTAATATCTCCAGCAATATATTGCCAAAAATATTTTAATTGCTTGGTACCGTTCAAGTGTTCCTTGAGCAAAACATAATCCTTCAAGTCAACTCCCTTTTTCTTTTTTGTGGAGTAACTAGCTGAAAACCTTGTATTGAATTGAGTGGAATTTGGAACTGAAAAGTCAACCTTTCCGTCTTTATCTGTGTACTCGCCCCTTGGAAATTCGGGATAATTTGCATTTGCAATGATATATGCATTTTCTACTGGCTTTCCTTTGACTGATTTTACATAATTGTAGATGATGGCTTTACCATTTACTTGGGTACAGTTTAAATTTACTGTGCAATAGTCTGTATTATAAGCACGATCCCATATATCTATTCGTAGTACATTACTTTCACAATTGAGCATTTTGCCAGCACTTCTAGCGGCTGGTAACCATCTGTATGCCTTTCCTTCCATGTACTCCTTTGATGTCGCATTTACGCGTTCTCCATTTACTATCTTATAAAAATGATCTTCATGCATTCGTATTTTATTTAGAGCTGCACCATCGAATGTAAAAAATAAATCTTCTTGTGCATTACAATTGTCAAATGCGCCCTTGTCGAAATCTCGAGCCCAAAATTCAACTTTTCCATTCATATCCAACACACTTACTAATGAAACACAATAAGGTGTTGGTGTTTTCTTATCAATTACACTGATTGTGCTGTTAGTTTGGCTGGAATCACCACACAAATCATATATCTTCCATACTACAGTATGTACTTTTGTATCCTGGGTCAAAGCTATAGAAGGTAGCAAAAGTGTATAATCACTCTTATTGCCTGCTGGCAGGTATGTTTTAAATATATTATCGGCTGCATCAAAATGCCACGCTCCTATCCAATCAGATCTAACTGCTGAAGATGCAATATAATCTGTAGTGCCGTCACCCAATAGATCAATAGTCACTTCGTAGTACATAAAATCTGATTGACTACAAGTAGAATTACCTGATACTGTAGCTGTGGGTATGACTGTGGCCATACATCCGCTGTTAGGGTTTGAAGGGTTTGGGTTGGCAGGATAAATTTGGTCACTTGCCTGAATCGCAAAATTGGATAAAATTTTGGAATGCGTTGTTGTTGTTTTCGCTGAGACAACCATAGGGGCGATCATCATCAACATTCTTGTAAAGAAATACTTCATGGGTTTGTAATTAAATTGGTTATGAATAATAAATATCTTACATGTTTTCAGTTTAATGTTAGTTGTAGTACCTTAATGCGACCAATTCAACTCAAAATTAATTCATTTTCAGCTAATTACATAATTTTTAATAAGAAAAATGACAATTAATTTCCTACATCAATTCTATTAATACCTTGGACTTCTTCTACTGTAACTGGTTTTTCTGTTTTGTTGCCCCATGAATGCAGAATGTAGTTCATCACATCTGTCACTTCTTCATCCTTCAATCCCGGCGGAAGCATCTGACTATTGTAGGCGATTCCATTGACTGTAATTTTTCCTCTTTGACCAAATTTCACAGCTCGAATAGATTGGGCACGTTGGTCACGAAGATAATCGGAATTGGCAAGTGGTGGAAAAAACTTTGCTACACCTTCACCATTTTGTTTATGACATTTTATACATGTTTGTTCATATACTTTTTGCCCACGTTCTATACTTTTCAGTAGAGTTTCATCTTGAAAAAACATACAAGCAAACGGTAGAAGCAACAATATACCAATTTTTACAAACATACCAAATTTTTTAATTAATTGAATAACAATAGATTATATTTTGTTTTACTTTTTGCGTATTACGCTCAGCCCATCTCTTATAGGCAAAATTACCTGTTCTACCCTATCGTCCGCCATGATTTTTTTATTAAAAGCATCTATTTGTGCTGTCTTCTTGTCTTTGATGTCTTCGGCTACCTTACCACTCCACAGTACATTGTCTGCTATGATCAATGCGCCTGATCGACATTTTTCTATTACCAAATCAAAATACAAAGGGTATGCTTCTTTATCGGCATCTATAAATACCATATCTAAGGTTTCTGTCAATGTTGGAATCACTTTTTTTGCATCGCCAATGATAAGTTGGATTTGATTTTGAAAAGCTGATTTTTGTATCGCAACTTCGGCAAGAGCCGCCATTTCAGCATCGTATTCTATGGTGATGAGCTTACCTTCCGATGACAAACCTTTACAAAGACTCAATGCAGAATATCCCGTAAATGTCCCTATTTCTAGGATGACATTTGGCATCATCAACATACTCAACATACCTAAAAAACTACCTTGTAGATGTCCTGTCAACATTCTAGGTGCCAATGTCTTGAGATGTGTCGTCCTTTCTACCTCCGATAATAGTTCTGTAGGACCAAATGTATGTGCCTCGCAGTAGGTATAGATATTTTGCAATGTTGTATCCATAACAGTTTACTTGATTACTTTTTTGTTTAGGTACGAATATAGAAACACAGAACCAATGATAATCGTTGCGCCTAGATAAAACATAAGATTAAGTTCTTTATGTTCTTTTAGGATCACAATTGCCAATAAAATTCCATATACAGGCTCGAGATTTACAACTAGATTCAACTCAAAGGCAGATAAATATTTTAAGGCTTTCAAAGTAAGAATTTGTGCAAGTGTAGTGCAAAGCAATGCCAAGACAATCAAATATACCCAATCGTAGATCGTCGGTGGAAAAAATGGAGACATACTTAGACCAAACATATTCATAGACAATAAGATAACACTGATAAGCAACCACGAACTACTCAATTCTATACTAGATATAACAATAGGATCCGCTTCTTTGATATATTTTTTGTTCATCACGGAAAATACTGCCGCCAAAAATGCAGACACGATACCACTGATCACACCATTGATTTGCGAGATATCAAGGTGATTGACGATCAGGATCATGGCAGGAATGATGGCAATACTTATAGCCAATTCCGTATAATTTACCTTAGTTCGTATATACAAAGGCTCGATCAGTGCAGTAAATAATGTAGTTGTACTCATACATATCAATGCTACAGATGCATTGGCAAGCTTGATTGCACCATAAAATGTGATCCAATGCAGTCCTATGATAAATCCTATTCCAGCGTATTTTATAATCAGCTGCCGTGGCAAATCACGAAGCATCTTCCCGAATCCTATGAGCATCCACAAGCTGATACTAGTAATCAAGACGCGCCACCAGACAATCATAATCGCAGACATGTCGATCAGATCACCAAGGATCGCCGTAAATCCAAATAGAAACACCGCTACATGTATCTGAATCGTGGCATTGGTATGTTGGGCTGTTGACATATGTTTTCAGGAAAAAAGCGTAAAGATACACTTCCAATGGGATATGGAGTGGGGAAAACTATAACACGAGGAATATTTTACCAAAACAAAATATATCTAAAAACAACTTTTCATATTAAAATAATAAATATATAAAAATCTTCAAAACTAAACCACGAAAAATGACTACTTTTGCCCAACCAAAGCAATCAACACCATGCCTGAAGTAAAACTTTTTTCTGGGACTAAGTCAAAATATTTGGCCGAAAGAATCTCAGACTATTATGGATATCCGTTGGGAGATATTACCGTGAAAACTTTTGCGGATGGCGAGATGCAGGTAGTTATCAACGAATCTGTACGAGGATCATATACTTTTTTTATAGCATCGACCTTCGGTCCTGCGGACAATATCATGGAACTTTTGCTCATGATAGACTCAGCCAAAAGAGCCTCAGCAGGCTATATCACGGCAGTTATACCTTACTTCGGCTATGCACGTCAAGACCGTAAAGACAAACCAAGGGTACCTATTTCTGCCAAATTGGTAGCCAATATCCTACAAGCATCTGGTGTAAACCGTATCATGACCATGGATCTTCATGCTGAGCAAATCCAAGGCTTTTTTGATATACCTGTGGATCACCTCAAAAGTGAAGCCATTTTTATCCCTTATCTGGCAAAACAAGACCTATCGAATGTAACCTTTGCATCACCTGATGTAGGTGGTGTAAAAAGGGCAAGATCTTATGCTAAATATTTCGAACGTGATCTTGTGATCTGTGATAAAGAACGTCGAGTAGCAAATGAAGTAGCTGCGATAACGGTGATCGGAGATGTTGCTGGTAAAGATGTAATTCTCATAGATGATATCATAGATACAGCTGGCACGCTTTGCAAAGCTGCTGATGCGCTGATAGAGAAAGGTGCCAAAAGTGTAAAAGCTATGCTGACACATGCCGTTCTTTCTGGTAATGCCTATGATAATATCAATAATTCCTTGATCACAGAAGTCATCGTCACTGACAGTATTCCGCTTAGAGGTAAGTCGGACAAAATCGTCGTATTATCTTGTGCCAAGTTGTTCGCTCGTGCCATCAGAAACACCCACGAGTATAAGTCTATCGCTGCCTTGTTTGTGGATAAGAATATTTAAGAAAGATATTTTCAATCATAAAAAAAGCCCCTGCTTTCTTCATTTAAAGAGAAACAGGGGCTTTCTTTTACTGCAAAATGATTTAAAACTTCAATGAAGCAGATACGAGTATATTTCTTCCAGAAGCAGCTATTCCCGAACTATATGGTCGATATCTTACATCGGCAATATTTTCAAGGCCTGCATTAATACTTATCTGATGAGACAATCTGTACAATGCCTTGATGTTAAATATCATCCATGAAGGCGAATAAGGCTTACCATCACCATCTACTGCATAGATTTCAGGCTTATTTTTTTCTTCTTCTGGCAAATCACTGAAACTTTTGCCGTCGCTATACATACTGCTTATCGCAATGGTGAATTTTTTATTGTTCCAAGTTAATGACGTAGCGCCATAATTTGGTGCCGCGTGTCTTGAAGGACTAACATTTCCATTGTCAAGTTCTTCCTCACCTTTTTGGATATTGTAACTAGATGTCAATGAAAATCCATTCAAAAGTTTGCATTCTATTCCTAACTGAAGACCCATAACCGTGGCTTGAGCTGCATTCTGAATAGCTTCTACTTTGCTCATCTTACCATTGTATAAAATACTATCTCTTCCATCCAACTGGAATGGTCGTCGCACTAAGGCGTCTTTGAGTTTGGTATAATAAACACTTCCATCAAATCTTACCTTATCACCAATGACTTGCACCAAACCAAGTTCTGCATTGTAGGCATATTCTGCACGCAAATCAGGATTTGGAACCGTTACATACCCATCTACTGCGTCAAATACTTTTCCCGAATCATCTACATTGGGCGCACGAAAACCTGTGGAAAGATTTGCCATAATTGTGGTAACTTGTCCAGGTCTATATACGGCACCAAAGCTACCCGTTAAAGCACCATTGTTTAATGAAGATTTTACAAAAGGAAATGGATAAAATGTTGTATCATATTCAGCAGACAGGGCAAAATAATTATACCTTGATCCAGCCAAAAATGACCACATTTCAGAAAATTTGTACTCATAACTTGCATAAGCACCATATGACGACCATAATGCTTGTGGATACCTTGAAGGCCCCAAGACACTTGTATTTTTTATGATATCCTCATCAATTCCCTTTGATTTTACATCATTGAGCACCGCTTCCAAACCATAATTTAGTTTGCTCTTTACGTTTATTGATTTTTTAAAGTCTAGATTTGCAGAGTAAGCCCCTACGTTTTCTGTACGAATATGTCTTGTCGGTTTGTTGATATCTCTATCTATCCTGCTCTCTTCAAATGTCTGGTAAGCCAACCTAAATGCCAATTGATCGTAAAACTTGCCATTTCCATTATGGAGTAGATTCAATTGATTCATCATCCATTTTTGAGGACCATAATCCCATTCACCATATCTAGGCAGGCCGTTTTTATACCGTATATGACGATCAAACCTAGCATAAGATGATGTCGCACTATAGTGAAATGCATATTGTAATTCAAGCTTCTCAGAAGCCTTAAAACTGATTTTTTGCATCAAATTTAACTGGCTATATGCGGATGGTGATTGGACAAGAGAATCTTTATTAGCCACAACAACATCTTTGTCTCCTTGTCTGATGACATCTAGCTTTTTGAGATACACATCGGGGCCTTTTCTTCCCATGCGCAAGTCACCGAAATCATTATAACTTATACTCGAAACAGCTGCCCATCTTTTACTTCCTATATTGATATGAAAATGGCCCGTTTTTTCATTATTGGCACTTGAATAACGGGCAGCTGTACTACCTGAAAGGACCGTTTTTTCATTTTGTGAAAATTTCGGTGTCCATGTTTGGAAGGACATTACGCCACCTATAGCATCACTTCCATATATCACTGAACCAGGACCAAAAAAGATTTCTGCGTTTTCAATAGCAAAGGCATCAAGTGAAATCACATTTTGGATATTTCCTGATCTGAAAATAGCGGTATTCATCCTAATACCATCGATAGAATACAACAATCTATTGGTTGCAAAACCTCTAATCATAGGACTTCCACCACCTTGTTGGCTTTTTTGGATAAATACCTTGCCCGAAAATCCAAGCATGTCCGCAGCTGTTTGCGAATTTTGGAAAGCTATATCCTTGGATTTTAATGACGAAATTTTAAATGGAATATCACGACCTGATTGGCTCCATCGCGTAGCAGAAATGACAACTTGATCCAATTGATGGAAAGATGACTCCATTTTTAATGAATACGATTTCACTTTTAAATCCAAGAGCGAACAAGTGATCGTTTTGTAACCAGTATGAGTAAATATTAAAGTGTCAACGTTAGAAAAAGGTGTCAAATCACACTGTCCGTCCACATCTGTATGCAGGATGATTTTGTGTGCCCGATCATGAATTGTAACCCATTCTAATGGCAAACCGCTTATTTTTTCGACTAAAGTAATCTTTTGGGCTCCCAATTCAATTGAATGAAAATGGATAACCAAGATCAAAAATATATATTTATACATGTTAATTTGTTTATGTAAATGACCTAGAAGACCTAGTGGATCACCAAGGTTTCATAAAATAAAAAATCCATAAAGAATAAATTAAATGTACAATTCGGGTGGCGGACAATCTAAGGCCAAAATGTGGTTTTCATAACCAAACCTTTTATAAGCACATTCAGATTTTTTTTCAATATTTACAAAGTTTGCCTTAATATCCAAGTAATGATTCGATGGACAAATCAGGTTTTTTGCGTAGTCTAATTGTCTTTTGTGTTGATTGTGTCTGTTTTTATTTTTACTACATTCGTAGTTAGAAATATTGTTAAGTAATTTCTTTACAGCGCTTTCATCATTATCCAACCAACAAAAATATACTATCGAATCCGCGGTTTCTTCTGCCTTAACGATATCATACAGCTTGCCTTCAAATTCGAATTCATCCGATTTTTCCCAAGATATTTTATCGGCAATATCTGTTTTGCTAAAATGCAACTTGGTCAATTGATCCTCACGTAGTCCAGCATTGATGGCAGCCTTCACTGTCTTTCTTATAGATTTGCGTTGGTATTCTAGGTATTGATTGGTGATGAAGACCGGCAGATTGATACTGACAGCCAGCAATATTACAATGATACTTTTTATGTAATGAGCTGGTCGATCCATGTTGACACAATAAGAAAAAACAAAAGTAGGAATATTTATTTAAAAATTTAATAATCACAATATAGTATAAATCAATTAGTTAGTGTACTAATGATTTTTATTCGACAAAACCATGATTTTGATCATAAAAATACTGATATGCCGATTATATCTTTGCTTTGGTAAAATATTAGCTTCACGCATAAACCCAACAATATTATGCCTTTATATCATCAATTGGGCGTCATTCCTGACAAGAGACATGTCGTATTCAGACAACCAAATGGAAATCTGTACCAAGAGGAATTGGTAGGTACACAAGGATTTTCTGGTATGTCATCGCTTGCCTATCATTTGTATCCACCTACCAAAGTAAAACAAAAAGACAAACCATACTCAGTAATCCCGAAGGTGGCAATTGAAAATGGTCTCGATGCTATGAGTTTCATAGGTTTTAACATCCAACCAGAAGATGATTTTATCAAAAGCCGCAAGACACTGTTTGTGAATAGTGCTATGCATATTGGGCTCGCAGCTCCTAAAAATTCTACACCATACTTTTACAAAAATGCCGATGCGGATGAAATGATTTTTGTTCATGTTGGTAGCGGCACATTGACTACGATGTTTGGTTCTTTGCAATTCAAATATGGAGATTATATCATCATACCAAGAGGTACAGTGTACAAAGTGCAATTTGATACAGAAGACAATCGCTGGCTGTATGTCGAATCCTTCACTCCTATCTTCACACCCAAAAGATACAGAAATGAATTTGGCCAGTTGATGGAGCATTCGCCATTCTGCGAAAGAGATATCAAACGACCACAAAATCTAGAAACATACGACGAAAAAGGAGAATTTGACATTTTCATCAAGAAAAAAGGATTTATTTTTCCATACGTGTACACAAATCATCCTTTTGATGTAGCGGGCTGGGATGGATATCATTATCCGTATATTTTCTCTATTTTCAATTTCGAACCACTCACTGGAAGGATCCATATGCCACCACCGATTCACCAAACATTTGAAAATGCCAATTTTGTAATTTGCTCATTTGTCCCTAGACTTTATGATTATCATCCACAAGCTATACCAGCACCATATCACCATAGCAATATAGACAGCGATGAGTTATTGTATTATGTTGATGGAGATTTTATGAGCAGAAACAATATCCAGAAAGGACAAATTACCTTACATCCAGGTGGCATTCCACACGGTCCACATCCTGGCGCTATCGAACGTAGCATCGGAAAAAAAGAAACACAAGAATTGGCCGTAATGATCGACCCATTCCAACCTGTCATGGTTACACAAGAAGCATTAGATATCGAGGTACAAGGCTATTACAAGTCATGGCTTGATGACCAACATTGATTTTATTCATTTAAAAAATAAAAAATAAAAATGTCAACAGATAATTTAACCAATATTAAAAATTTCGATTACGGCATTGAAAAAATATTCGACAAAGCTCAAGATTTCCTTCCTATAAACGGTACAGATTATGTTGAACTTTATGTAGGAAATGCCAAGCAAGCGGCACACTTTTATAAAACAGCGATGGGATTTCAGTCACTTGCATATTGCGGCTTGGAAACTGGCAATCGGGAATATTGCTCTTATGTGGTAGTCCAAGACAAAATCAGGCTTGTACTTACTACACCTTTTAATCCAGATAGCGAAATATCTGACCACATCCGCAGACATGGCGACGGTGTCAAGGTGATAGCTTTGTGGGTAGATGATGCAACATCAGCCTATATAGAGACTACATCTCGTGGCGCGATCAGTGTGATGGAGCCTACTACTTTTGAAGACAAAGATGGAAAAGTGGTGAAGTCTGCCATCAAAACCTATGGTGATACAATACACATGTTTGTAGAAAGAAAAAATTACAACGGAGTATTTTTACCGGGTTTTGAAAAGTGGGAATCTGATTATGCCCCAACAAGCACAGGGCTCAAATTTATAGACCATATGGTAGGTAATGTAGAGCTAGGTGATATGAACAAATGGGCAGAATTTTATGCAAGAGTCATGGGATTTGCCAATTTGATTACCTTCGATGACAAAGATATATCTACCCAATACACGGCACTCATGAGTAAGGTAATGACCAATGGCAATGGAAGAATAAAGTTTCCAATCAATGAGCCTGCCGCAGGCCTTAAAAAATCGCAAATAGAAGAATATCTTGATTTTTATGGTGGAGCTGGATGCCAGCACATCGCTGTAGCTACTGATGACATTGTTTTTACCATATCTGAAATGCGAAAACGCGGTGTAGAATTCTTGCATGTACCGGGTACGTACTATGATACTGTGCCAGCTAGGGTAGGACAAATAGCTGAAGATCTGGAGACTTTAAAATCCCTCGGCATTATGGTGGATAGAGACGAAGAAGGATATTTATTGCAGATTTTTACAAGACCAGTAGAAGATCGGCCTACCTTATTTTTTGAAATCATCCAGCGCAAAGGCGCAAAATCTTTTGGCAAAGGAAATTTTAAAGCCTTGTTTGAAAGTATAGAAGCAGAGCAAGCCCGCCGAGGAACTTTATAAATATTATCCAACCCTAATCGGATAAATTGAAATCAAAAAGGGCAATGAAGTCAAACTTTATTGCCCTTTTAATATGAAAGTATTTAATAAATCTACGCTTACTCAGGATTTTTCATATACATTCTGAAACCATTTCCGTGGATATTTTCGATTTCTATATTGGTGTCTTTTGCTAGATATTTTCTAATTTTGGTAATAAAGACATCCATACTTCTCGCTGTAAAATAATTGTCATCTTCCCATATTTTGGTCAGTGCCTCAGATCGTTGCAATACATCATTGACTCTGAAGCAAAACAATCTCAACAACTGCGCTTCCTTGGGTGATAACTTCTCAGTGCTACCATCAGGTTTGTAAGTCAATATCCTAAGCGCATAGTCGAAGTGGTAATCACCGATGATAAATTCCCTTTGATTTTCCTGACTTTCTTCTGGCTTGGATGAACGGCGTAAAACAGCTTTTACTCTCAACAATAATTCTTCTGAGTTGAACGGCTTGGTGATGTAATCATCTCCTCCGATCTTGAATCCTTCCAATACATCTTCTTTCAAGGTTTTTGCCGTAAGGAAGATAATAGGAATGCCATTATTGATACCTCTGATTTCTTTTGCCATTGTAAAACCATCTTTTTTGGGCATCATGACATCTGATATACACAAGTCGAAACTTCCTTTTTTGAAGGCTTCTACACCAGCTTCGCCATCTGTCGCCAAGGTCACATCGTAATCATGCATCTCCAGATAAGATCTCAAAACATCACCGAAATTCTGGTCATCTTCGACAAGTAAAATTTTATTTCCCATATTTGAATTTAATTTAATTTATATAAAACTCATAAACTGTTAAAATTATTTTATTGGTTGCTTCGATGGCAAGTAAATTGTAAAAATACTTCCTTTTCCTAGTTCGCTTTTTACGTAAATTTTGCCATGATGTGCATCTACCATTGCTTTGACATAACTCAAGCCAAGACCAAAACCTTTCACATCGTGAACATTGCCTGTATGTACTCGATAGAATTTTTCGAAAATGAGCTTTAAAGCATCCTTCGTCATACCGATACCATTATCACTTACGTCAAATTCGATGCCGCCCTTTACATCACGTGTTGAAATAATTATTTCAGGATGTTCGGGCGTATATTTTTCTGCATTATCGAGCAGATTATTTATTATACTAGAAATGTGTATTTGATCAGCTTCGATGATAGGATTTTGGGATAAAAGTGATGTCTGAATGGTTCCACCTTTAGCTTGTATCTTGAGCTCTGCATTGATTACGGCATCTTCTATGGTTTCGTGTAGATTGACGGCATTAAACTTCAATTCAACATTTTCCTTTTCTATCTGAGCCATTTGCAATACTTTTTCCACCTGACTAAGCATTCTTTTATTTTCTTGCTTGATAATATTGATAAATCTGGTCACTTTATCCTTATTTTCTAAAATGGCGGGACTCAAAATACTATCAGATGCCAGTGAAATCGTAGCAATCGGTGTTTTGAATTCGTGTGTCATGTTGTTAATGAAATCTGTTTTCATTTCAGACACCTTTTTTTGATGAAAAATCACGTAAATGGTATAAGAAAAACAGAAGAGAATCAATCCTGTAAACAAAATCGAACTTATCAATATTCCTATTACATTTGACCAAAGGAATCGCTTTTTACCAGGAAAATAGATATTTAAATGACCTGGATTGATGACCTCATTATCGAATAGAGAAATTTTGTATTCGGCTTTGTATAATGGATTCATCGCAGCGACATTGCTCGATTTTGTAGTATCGCCTATCGTTGCTATATAACTGCCATTCTCGATAAAATACGATTTGTACTCATTGGAATACACACCATATTCATAATGCAAGTCTATATTTTTGGATTCCAGTTCAGATTTCAGGTACTTATCTAGTTGATCCTTATTGATATTCTCCAGCAAGTCAGAAGGATTCATAAACGAAGATCTATACTCTAAGTCTTTGATTATCTGATCAAAAGAAGACTGCTCATTTTTCAAATCATCGCGCATTATTTTTTCGATGATCGACTTAGATTCATTCAATTTCGAACCTTCATAATACTCTTGCTCAGCGAGAGCCTCGGCGTCATTGATCAATCTTTTCTTTACATTATTGAGCGCAATGGTCACTTTGTCATTAAAGTTCTTTTCATCCAAATCTACAGCGCGATCGATCCAGAAATATTGGATAACGCCAACACCAATCAGCGAAAGTGTCATGATTATTATAATACTCCAGATTGCCCTTTTACTCATGAGAGCAAATATATTGAATGATTTGGACAGCTGACTTATTTTAACTATTATTTAATTTGTAAAACCCAGGATTCGATACAGATTTGCTTGTTTTGCAAAAAAGCGCTTCTTTAATTACCTTTGTGGCGAATGACAATACAACCTGATAAATTGATCCACAAATCTATATGGAGAAGAATCGGCTATTTGCTGATTTCTGCGATTGTATTATTATTACTTTTTGCCATTTATATCTACATAACTGAAGTACCTACTGAAGAAAAACTTAAAAATCCTGATATTAAATTAGCTTCGAAACTATATGATGCTAATGGCACTTTGATCGGTTTATACCAAACAGAATACAGAAACATCATTACACAAGATCAAATAAATCCTTTTGTAAAAAGATGTCTAATAGCCGTCGAAGATGCACGATTCTATGAGCATAATGGCATAGATTTTAAGGCACTTGGCAGAGTCTTCATAAAATCACTTTTGATGCAAGATAAAGAATCCGGTGGTGGCTCTACTATCACTCAGCAGCTTGCAAAACAACTTTATCCCAGACCCAATACCATAAACAGTCATTGGATAAAAAGAAGCTATTTCCTACTCAAATCAAAAATAAAGGAATGGTTTATAGCCTTAAAACTTGAAAACATCTATACGAAAGAAGAGATCATGACGATGTATCTCAATAAGTTTGAGTTTATCAATGGAGCACATGGCATCGATGCTGCTGCCAAAACATACTTCGACAAACCACAAGCTGAACTCAATATGTCGGAAGCGGCTACATTGGTCGGAATGCTTAAGAATCCAAGCTTGTACAATCCTATTCGGTTTCCAGCTCTAGTGTATAAACGTAAAAATGAAGTATTGACAAAAGTTCAGGAGCAAGAAAAAATAAATCTTGATGTCGAAATAAAAACTAAACCAGATTTCTCAGCCTATAATAGACATGAAGTATATGATACTATCGTCCCGTATTTCAAAAATTCGCTGGTAAGCTTTATCCAAGAAATAATAAAAACTGAAAATTTAAAAAAATCTGACGGATCATATCTAGATATCTATGCTGATGGTCTTGAAATAGAATCTACGATAGATTTGCGCTTACAAAAATTGGCTGAAGAAGCTACGATGGAACACATGGTATGGATTCAAAAATGGTTTGGGTATGACTGGGCGAAAAAAGATCCATGGACCTACAAAGCTGGCGAAAATGAAAAAAAAATGCGCTTAGATGCATTGGAATTGAGAGCCAAGTCCTCATCTAGGTACAAAGCACTCAAAAAACAATACCTCTTGCCTGTACTTTCTAAACATAAACTAAACATCACAGAAGACGAACTCGCATTATTGGTAGCTTCGGAATCTACTCCTGAAGTCATCAAATCGATATCCAAAAATAGAAGAAACGAACTTATCAAAGCTAAATCCAAGGAGAACTTTATTGAAATAAAACAAGCATATAATGCACTGCAACAAGCGTACAAAACTGCATTCTCTACAAAGGTAAAATTGAAGGTATTTGATCATATTCATGGTTCGCGTGAAGTAGAAATGACGCCAATGGAGATCGGAAGAGCACACGTCTGAACT
>CALFYH010000112.1 GCA_937952155.1 uncultured Saprospiraceae bacterium | reverse complement strand
CACACCGAGTACTATCTCAAGAAAAGTTAATGTAAGCAAACTCATCCATACGGCTGAACTACTGAAATCAGGCATCGTTAATAAAAAAAAATGCATATTTATTATTTTGGTTATAATTATTTTAATGCACAAAGGTAAAGGTTTTTTATTTAATTCAAAACAACAAGCCAAAAGTAGTTTCACCATAAACCTTGGTTGAATTGGCTGATTTTTAATGTCAGTTTTGGATAATAATTTTATATTTGCATTACAATATTGTAGTTGCGAATAGTGAAAAAGTGCGTAATAATTTAGCCTTCTGAATTGAAAACATGGAAAACAAAATAATTTAAAACAAGTTAATTTTTTTAATTCAAAAAAAAAATATACTTTTGCGGCGCTATTTACAGATTTTTGTAATTTGTATCATTGGTAATCATTAAAATTTAACAAATGTCAATTTATTTAACAGAAGAAAAAAAGAACGAAATTTTTAAGGAGTATGGTGGAAGTGCTACCAATACTGGATCTATTGAAGGCCAGATAGCGCTTTTTACTTATAGAATCAAATCTCTTTCAGAGCACCTTAAAGACAATAAAAAAGACAATTCTTGTAAGAGAAGTATGCTTACATTGGTAGGTAAAAGAAAAAGACTGCTTAAGTATCTGATGCATAAAGATATTCAAGGATACAGAGATCTAATTGAAAAATTAGGAATCAGAAAATAATAGAAAAAGGGGCAAAGAAATTTAGCCCCTTTTTTTTTCATGTATTGAAATAGTTACAAATTGGAAATTGAATAATTTGCAGTTAAATTATAACTACAAATTAATATTTATTGCTATATTTGCGCATCAATTCAAGCAAGGCCATTCGAATACCTGCCTCCATTCGATTTTGGAATTGTTTAAAGTGAATTATTTCTTAGAATGATCATGTGTATACATGATTTTCAAGCTAATGATTATCAGTTATTTATCAGAGTTATTATATAAAATTTTCAAATTATATTTATGGGAAATATCATTCCTACATCCACTTCGTTTAGACTTCCTGATGGTAAGGAAGTCGTCCTTGAGACAGGAAAATTAGCTACACAAGCGCATGGTTCTGTTGTAGTTAAAGTTGAGAATACCATGTTGTTAGCTACAGTTGTAGCGAGTCCGGATGCCAAGCCAGATCAATCTTTTTTTCCACTGTCCGTTGATTATCAAGAGCGATTTGCATCAGCTGGTAAAATACCAGGCAATTTTTTTAGAAGAGAAACAAGACTTTCTGATTACGAAATTTTAATATCTAGGTTGGTAGACCGAGCTGTTAGACCTTTGTTTCCAGATACTTTTCTAAATGAAACCCAAATTATCATAAACCTTATCTCTGGAGATCAAAAAAATATGCCAGATGCTTATGCGGCATTAGCAGCATCAGCGGCGTTAGCTGTTTCTGATATTCCATTTGATGGACCAATATCTGAAGTAAGAGTTGCAAAAATTAATGGCAAGTATGTTGTAAATCCAGAAAGGGAGCAATTGGCTAATGCAGATTTAGATCTTATCATTGCAGCAACCCTTAAAGATGTCATGATGGTAGAAGGTGAAGCTAATGAATGTCAGGAGTCAGAAATAATCGAAGCCATAAAAGTGGGTCATGAAGCCATCAAAGTTCAATGTGAAGCACAACTTGCATTAGCGAAATTGGTTGGAGATAAGGCACTAATCAAGAGAGAAGTAATAGCACCCGAAGTAGATACAGAGTTGAAGGATCTGATTAAGTCATTGGCAAATGATAAATTATTGGAAATTTCCTCATCTGCATTGGATAAAAATTCACGTAAGAATGGATATAAAGAAGTAGGGAAGGCGGTAAAGGCGACTATCTTAGAACAGAAAGGCGAAGAGTACGCTGCTGAAAACGATGCTAAAATCTCTGAATACTTCGACAAACTTAAGAAAAATGTGATCCGACAAATGGTATTGGACACAGGTATCCGATTGGATGGCCGTAAATGCGATGAGATCAGACCAATATGGTGTGAAGTTGCTTACTTGCCTGCCGCACATGGTAGTTCTATATTTAATAGAGGAGAGACACAATCACTTACATCGCTTACATTAGGTACAAAGTTGGATCAATTGATGATTGATAATGCATTGGAAAATTACTATGAAAAGTTTATTCTTCATTATAATTTCCCTGGTTTATCTGTAGGAGAAGTGAAGCCAAATCGTGGACCGGGTAGGAGAGAAGTAGGTCACGCAAACCTTGCAGGAAGATCACTTAAAAAAGTTATGCCAGAAGGACTGCCTTATACGGTGCGTATTGTTTCCGACATTTTGGAGTCAAATGGTAGTTCATCTATGGCCACAGTATGTGCTGGATCATTGGCTTTGATGGATGCAGGTGTCAAAATCAAATCTGCAGTATCAGGTATCGCAATGGGTATGATCGCAGAAGGTGGAAGATCAGCCATTCTTTCCGATATTTTGGGTGATGAAGATGCGATCGGAGATATGGACTTTAAAGTGACTGGTACATCAAAGGGTATCACTGGTTGCCAAATGGATATTAAGGTCGATGGATTGCCGTACGAGACACTAGAAAAAGCATTAATGCAAGCAAAAGAAGGTCGCCTTCATATCTTGGGTGAAATGAATAAAGCAATCTCTACACCTGCAGATGACTTAAAACCTCACGCACCTCGTATGGTCGAAGTAGTGATTGACAAATCATTTATCGGTGCAGTAATAGGACCAGGTGGTAAGATCATCCAAGAGATACAAGCCCGTACTGGTACAATAATCAATATAGAAGAAGTAGGAGACAAAGGTATAGTCACCATAGCAAGCACCAATGCTGAAGGATTAAAAGGTGCAAAAGAAGCTATTGCTAGAATTGCGTTCACACCATCAGTGGGTGATGTATATGAAGCAGAAGTAGAATCACTTATGCCTTATGGTGCATTTGTAAAATTCTTTGGTCAAAGTGGTTTGTTGCACGGTTCGGAAGTGGATCAAAAACGTATAGAAGATGTAAGTACTGTATTGAAAGTAGGTCAGAAAATCGAAGTTAAGATAATCGGTACAGACCCTAAAACAGGAAAGTTGAGATTGTCCAGAAAAGCATTATTGGAAAATCCGAAAGATAATAATTAAAATCTAGTTCAATTTTACAAAGTAAAAAGCCTGGTGTAATAATGACATCAGGCTTTTTTTGGGTTCTAACCCAAATTTATCAATTGTGAATATTTAGGATTGCGTGTGGCTGAGTGGTCAATGAGCCCGAATTTTCAACTTTTAGTGATTTACAATCTGCTATACTACCATTATATATAATACAAGCATTGGTTCCATCTTTAATAGTGACATCATCGAAAGCTGTTGGAATCCCGCAATCCCAGTTAGCAGCATTATCCCAATTATTATCTTGCGCACCTGTCCATACGATGTGCCTTTGATTGTTAAATGCTACTTGAGTCACTACTGCCTTGGCGCAAAGCCATTGATCAGGATCGAAACTTACACTAGTTGGATTAAAAGTAAGTTGGTGGTTAAATGTAGTCGTTTGTGGACTATTTTGATCAAAGACTATAGTATCACTAACTGTACCATTTGTAAATCTTAATGCAACCGGCATCTCGAAAAATGTTCCTTGATTTGCAGAATGAGTTTGTGTGATGGTTACATATACTTTGTTACAAGTAACATCTTTAGACCACTGTATATTGTAATTTGGAAAACCTTGACCATAAAGCCAGTCATTAAAAAATTCTGTCAGATTAATACCTGAAGCTGCTTCCATTACAGTTTTAAAATCTGGGCTTTTCGCGAAATTGTAAGATAATTGTGGGTCATTGATATAATCGTGTAAACCATCAAAAAATACCTGATCACCCAGTTTCCATCGCAGCATATGGAGAATGAGCGCACCTTTATTATATACCAAGACACTACTAAATATGTTGCCAATATTAGATGTATCTGTGACGTATGTTGAACCTGTATTATAGTTTGTTACATTTGTGATCTTACCTGATTTCCATCCGGCCCAAGTATTATCTCCAATATTTTGTTCACAAGTAAGGCCTTCCATATACGTGGCAAAGCCTTCATTGAGCCATATATCTTGCCACGATCCACAGGTGATTTTATCTCCGAACCACTGGTGAGCTAACTCGTGGGCCATCAAAAACTTACTAAAACTTCCCATAAAACTCATAGTAGAATGCTCCATTCCACCACTAAAATTACACTGAGCATGGCCATATTTTTCATTACTATAGGGATATTCGCCAAGTTTATTGATGTAAAATTGCATTATTGGGATTATATTCGGTGTTTGACTGGAGGCAGTTGTATTGCATTGATATACATAATTCAACACTTCTATAGGTGGACTGCCACTAACAGGCACATAATTAGAATATGATTGATAATCTGCAATGGCAAATGCGACCAAATACGTTGGTATCGGATATCGGTGTTTCCAGTGGTAAGTTTTGGTGCTATTTGGATTAGTCGTTTCAGATACCAATAAACCATTTGCTCCAGCGCGATAAGGAATAGGACAAGTAATAATTACATCCAGTGAATCAGCTTTATCGTCAAGTGTCTGCTTACAAGGCCACCAATTACGTGCACCAAATGGTTCTGACAAGGTCCACATTACTTTGTTATTGGTGCAAGAATTAGTTCCAAGTCCAAAGGATCCAAACCCATCATTAACAGGAATACCTTGGTAATATATTTTAATAGAATCATTTACATTTTGTGGCAAGGAAGTTGGAAAAGTTATTTGTAATGTTGTTGAATTTAAAAAAGAGAAGTTAGTCACAAGATTACCATGATAAATCACAGAATCTACCACCATATTATTATTCAAATTAAAATGAATATTATTAAAATTTGAAACTGTGGGTTTAAAGTAAGTAGTAACAGATCCTCGAATATATCTAACTGCAGGGTCTGCATTCAAATCCAATTTGTAATAATTTACATCATAGTCTGAGGTGAGACCAGTGATTGCTCTAGTATCACTAAATTGCTTCCATCCTTTTTTTATATAACGAATGTCTTTATCTGTTTCTTGGCCTGAAATATTAATATGAAAGATGGTAAAACAGACAAGAAATAAACACCTAATAAAACATTGCATCTTGAAACATTATTTTATCAATTTTTAAAATTTTAAAACAAAGATAATGCTTTATCAAATTAATATAATAAAAAAAACGCCAACAGTTTCTAAAGCTATTGGCGTTATATGTATTTGTAAATTTGTAAGTCTTATAAAGCAGGAATACGCAATACTTGACCTGGATATATCAAATCAGGTGAAGTAAGCATAGGTTTATTTGCTTCGAAAATAACTGGATATTTCATCATATCACCATATTGTTCTTTTGCAATTTTTGATAATGAATCACCTTTCTGTACTGTATAAAAAGTAGCTTCAGGCTCCTCATTAACAACAGAAATTCTATCATCTACTGATGCAATACCTTCAGTATTTCCTACGATAAGAATCACTTTTTCTTTTAAAGATGTTGATTCAACTTGACCATACACTGTAGCTGTGTCCTCATCAACAACGATATCCAAATTTTCTACTGGAATACCATGACTAACAACTTGAGCTACTAATGCTGCAGCTTTGTTCTTTTCTGCTGCTTCTTTTAATGCTTCCATAGCTGCACCTGGAGCTGGAGCTTCAACCTTCACATCATTTTCAGCTGCCTTATTTCCTAAAAGTTTAGCACCTGCTGATTTTAAAAAAGAAAATAAACCCATAATTTTATTGATTATAATTAAAGTTAAGGCCAATATTGGCTTCGTTATTTTTTAAAACGTGTTTTTTAAAAATTAGTTCAACTTAACCGAATTATTTTTGAATTTTGACAAAATTATCTTGGATTTCGGAATAAAATTTTGTTTTTCGCCATTTGGTATATTTAATTTAATAAGCAATATGGGACTGTTTTTATAAAATTTTGATTTTTTTCAATAATATATATTGTTGATTATCAATATGATAACTGAAATAAGAAAAAAAATCAATATAACTTGCTTTCAAAAACTAATAAATACTTTAAAAGCCTTATATTTGCGCTGTTTTTTGAAAAAATAATGTTATTATAATACCATGCAAGGAAAAGGTTTAGTAAAAGTATTTTTGGTACTGATAATAGCGGTTTGCTTATTGCAATTTGCTTATTTTATACCAACCAATAATGTAGAAAATGCAGCTGATGCTTATGCTGAAAAAATTAGCGGCAAAGGAAGCGATGGAGCAATGACAGCGGAGTATAAAGCTGCGCGTGCTAGTTATTTGGATTCAATAGCTGGATCTCCGATATTTAGCATTCCACTAGTGAAGTCATACACTTACAATGAGCTCAAGCAACAACAATTGGCTTTGGGGCTTGACTTAAAAGGAGGAATGAGCGCGCTGCTTCAAGTAGATTTGAGCGACTTTCTAAAAGGCTTAGCTGGACGTAATGCAAATAATGCAGAGTTTCTTAAGGCTTTAGCAAATGCAGAGAATGCACAGAAGTCGTCACAATCTGATTACATCACTTTGTTTGCAGACGAATATAGGAAGCTTGCAGGCGAAAATAAGATGGCCAGGCTATTTGCTAAATCTGAGTCGCTCGGCAATTTGAGTGCAGATACTGATGATGGCGCAGTTACAAGACTTATTCGTCAAAAAGCAACAGAAACTGTAAAGTTGACCTATGAGCGTTTGAAACAAAGGATTGACAAATTAGGTGTTGTTCAGCCGAATGTATCTTTAGATCCTAATCGAGACTTGATTACAGTAGAAATGCCGGGAATCGACAATCCACAGCGTGCGGAAGAGTTCTTGACTAGAAGTGCAAAACTGGAGTTTTGGGATACTTACAGATACAATGATGGAGGAATAAACCAAGCATTCCAAATGGCAGACAAAATGGCTGGTGGTGCATTAGGTGCATCAGATTCAACGGCTACAGTAGCCATGAGAG
>CALFYH010000111.1 GCA_937952155.1 uncultured Saprospiraceae bacterium | reverse complement strand
GCACCGATATTGCGCACATCCGTGACACCATCTAGTACAACAATCAAGGGTACTTGGCCTTTTACAAATGCATTTGCAATAATATCTTTGAAATCGATATATTTTATAGGAGAAATCAACGCAACGACACCTTGGTGGGCTTTATATTTTGATAATTCATTGAGCTTTATTTCAGGTACTTTTACCAAAGGTATATTGTTATCCCTACATAAATTGCGAATTTGCACTTCAAACTCACCTCGTATTGTATTGAGTACGTACACTTTTTCGATGTCCAAACCAGCATCAAAAGCTTCGATAACTGCATTTTTGCCAAAGATCAGGTCTGTCATATTGATATTATTTTTGGAAATTGGGACAAAGGTAGTGAAAATCAAGGACTTTCCATATCCAGAAATTAGGTCCAAAATTGGCACATATTTCTATCCGAAGCGAATATCTTCGATTTGTTTCTCATCAGACTTTTAATCCTGAAATATACAGAAGAAAATCTATTACGAAACTAACTTGCTGCAAATCAGAATCTAAGTCGCTGATTTATCGCAATTTACATTCTCATTACGAATCAAAATGCATAATTATGGTTAAAAAAAAGGCAGTGCTTTTTGTTCACTGCCAAATATCGAAATTATGAAAAGCTATAACAATTAATCTGCACCATCTACTAATGCTTTCTGAATGGCGTATTCTCCTATTTTCTTTCCAGCTTCCAAACCTGCTTCACAATCAAATCTAAAGTGAATACCACCGTAAATTCTTGATTCAGATGCCTCTGTAGCCCATTTGTCGCATTTTGCTTTTTCATTTGGGAATAAATAGCTCAAGACTGTTGCGGCGGCGGCCGAAAATGTACTATGTCCAGATGTATAACTTGGGAAATTAGGTGTACCCAAACTTGTTTTAAATCCTTCCATGAGCTGAATAGGTCTAGGATAATGGTAATAATACTTTGAATCCCAACAACTTATACCTGCATCTTGAATTGCCATATTTAGATATGCAAATACCCTGGCTGATCTTATCGGATTCATTTTATATTGAATAATAAAATCGGTTGCAAAACGATTCCAGTGCCCTGGTGGAGTATATGTTCCCAAACCATCAGACCACCAATTTGCTATTTTTCTTTGTTCTTTGGTGCTGTTTTTGGTAAAGGATTTTAGCTCTTCAACTGCTACGTTAAAGGCGTCAGATCCTGGAACTGGTGGCGGACCTGGTCTGACACTTTCTACATTGGGTACATTCCACATTTTAACTTTTCCAAACTTAGGTGTGATACCAACAGGTCGTACTGGTGATTCTTGATTAATCCATTTCCAACCAAATCTTGCCAACGCGGCATTTGCTATTGAATCTGAAACTTGACGATTTGTTTGTGCTAAAGCCATACCATCAGATACTGCTCGCTTTAGATATACCTTGGCAACACCTTTACCTAGTGAATCACCAGCAATGATATCACTTGATACATTTATACCAGAGGATATCAGGTTTTTTTGCATTTCTTCGGCTTTGATTTTCAAGAATTCTTTTTCTAATGGAAACATCGCACCTAATATTTCTCTCGAAATGGCAGCGATAACGGCTCCATCTGACGGATAAGATGGTAAATCTGACGCATGAAATACTGGGACTATGGACGGATCTGTGATATGAACAGCTGGTCTGTTATACTTATATTTGTAATGCCAAGAGGCAATCAATCCATCAAACTGTGCTGCACTCAGATATGCAAATGCACGGCTTGCATAAGGTGGATGTGCAAAAGGAAAATAAGGATAAACGCCCGGATTGGCGGCACTAGGCGATGGATAAGTGCCATCATCGTTGGGAGCTGGTGTAAGATTATATTTTGCAGCCAAATCTCGTGCTATCTCATTCCATCTGATGATAGGATTGCATCCCCAATATACCGCATTGGATGAGGCTGAAGCTAATGTAGTCTTCATAGTTTTTAATTCTGATAAATAGGCTTCAGACGTAGTAGGTTCAGGTGCAGGGATGAATATTTGATCATTACTTGTCAATAATATCGGTTTCCAAGTTCCTGCATTTTGATCCAGATTTGTAAATTGATAGTTTTCATATTCAGCACCACTAGGATAATCAGTATTGCAGCTAGCAATAGACAGTGCCACCCATAAACATAAAATATATAGATATTTACTCATTTGATTTCTTTATTTAAAATATTATTGGGCTGTGGATTTGAAGATAGGAAACTGGTAAGTGATGCCACCTGTGATCATTTGTGATTGTCCGACATTACGGCCATCAATGACCTGGGACACACTTCCGAAAACACTAAAACCTTGCGTAAAAGATGGAAAATAACGTATATAACCAGACACATTTTTCATATCCATTTTATTAGTTGGTTGAGGCATATTCTGCCTCCTGATATCATCACCCGATTGCCCAATCTGTGTACCCACCAGAGCTTCCAATTGTACATCATGATCCCACAACCAACATCCAAGCGCGGCATCAAAGGATAACACATCAGGGATATCCATCGTCGTCGAATAAATACTGCCATCTTGGTAATAGTAATCTCTTTCAGCTTCAGTGGTCGTCCTGTGAAGATAGGCTGCACTACCTCGAAAATAAATTTTTGAATGGTATTCGTATTTTAATATAGCCCTTAGTGATATTTCTGTCGTACCTAGGCCTAGATTTAATGGCATATAGTCAGAGAGATAATCAGAAATAGGAAAACTTATACCTGCTGCAGTAAAAACTTGAAATGCAGATTTATCCATCACTTTTACTTTTGTAAAAATTCCCAAGTCCTGAAATCCTGATGTTCCTGCCATTTGACCACCAGAAGCAGATGTACTTACATAAGGTAGTGTTGCCAAAATGTTGATCCTTTTTGTAAGACCATATGCTAACATTGGTATATAATTGGACCTACTGAGCGTGCCGATATTCTTATTGTCTCTTAGCAAAATTCCTTCCCAATACTTATTCCAAGAATCATTTTGATACATAGCAGCGATACAGAGCTCACCCTTTTCCATCAATAAAGCATCTGCCGGAGTCTGTGAATACAAAATCCCATGAAACATAAAGAAAAATGATAAGGCGCTAATTCCAATTTTATGGAAATATTTTTTCAGCATATAAAATCTACTCATTATTAAACAATAGGTAATAATTGGAAAAATAAAAATCTTAAAAACGTTAATAGACGTAGATTTTATACATTACTTTTGCGCATTAAATCAACAGATCGAAGGACAAAAATACTGAAATAATGGAAATTTCCAATAATGCGGAATATTTTTTTGGAAATAATTTGAGATTTCTCCGAAAGGAGCGAAAACTAACGTTATTAAATGTTAGTGAAGCGCTAGATGTAAGTAAAAGTGCAATCTCAGATTATGAAAATGGTAAGACACTTCCAGGGCTAGACGTAGTGAAAAAATTCAGCAATTTCTTTAATGTACCGATGGACGTTCTTTATAATTCCGATATTGCGGAATTACATAAAACCAATACTAATTACGCATTCAAAGCACAAGAAGCGGTCAAAAAAGCAATGGACTTTGAAAATGAAAAATACATCTTCAACATGAAAATTATGACACAAAAACTTGAAAGCATCCATTTACAGATTCAAATGCTAAAGCAACTCCTCGAAAGCAAAGAATCCGAAAATAAAACGCTGCGCATCAATATCAAATTGCTGGAAGAATTGGTAAAATCTTAGTGTTTTCTTTTATGGAGTAAGTCTGTTGCCGTTCAAGGTTCCGTTATCGAATTGTGCTTTGGTCTGATCGAAAATATCTTGAACAAAAGCGTTAACTGACGATTCTGATTTTTGATTACCTGCAAGATTCTCGACAAGATGTAGTAGTTTTGCCTGTGTTTTCAAAATAACAGACAACGTAACTTGATTCTGGACAATTTGTTTCTGGTTGTTTATGATGTTGATTTGATTGTTGACAATGACTTCCTGATTTCGGATTATCCTTGATTGGTTTTGCACCAACACGTCTTGATTATCAACTTTATTCTTTTGATTTTCAAGAAGGATATTAAAATTTTCGAAGAGACTTTCTTGAATACTTTTGATGTACTCATGATCTTCCTTCATCTTAGTGATATCGTCTGTCATCATTTTGGGAGGATAAAATAGTAAAAATTTAGAGTAAATATATGGATATATTTTAAATGAAAGTTATAAAATCGAAAATTAAAAATTTCCCGTGGCTTTACTGGATATATCTTTTCATTGTGCTTACAGCTTGGTTTGCATATATGAAAGCCAATGATCTATTCTACATACTGGATGAAAATATCGCCATTATCATCACGATGGTATTTGGCTCTTTCATTGCAGGATCGAGTCCTGAAGGCAGTGCATCTATAGCTTATCCGATTTTTACACTCTATCTGGATATAATGCCAGAGGTAGCAAGAAATTTTGCATTTGCCATACAAAGTATTGGCATGACAGCTGCTTCCATTTTTATTCTCAACAAAAAAATAAAAGTTGACTGGAATTATATAATCTATGTCACGATTGGTGGTCTTTTTGGATTGGTTTTGGGCACCTACTTCTTCATACCATTGATAAAGCCTATGGTAGCCAAATTGATTTTTGTATCTCTTTGGCTTTCTTTTGGTATTATTCTTTATTTTGAACACAGAGATCAAAGCTGGATAATCAAAGACTATATTATAAATATCAGACAAAGAGACATACTATATTTATTAATATTAGGCCTTGTTGGCGGATGTATTTCATCCCTTTTCGGCACTGGAATCAACATATTTACCTTTTGTTTTATGGTGATTTATTACAATGTCAATGAAAAAGTGGCTACACCATCCAGCATTATAATTATGACAATAGAAACTATTTTTGGATTTTTTCTTCATGCTTTGGTGATAAGAGATATGACTCCAGCTACATACAATATGTGGCTTTCGTGCATACCTATCGTTGTGTTTTTTGCACCATTAGGTACTTTTATCATGAACAAACTGAGCAACAAGCACTTTTCTCATTTCTTATATTTTATTTTTATTATCCAATATGTTGGTGCCATGTTTGTCATCAGACCAGGATTGGGTTATAGTTTGTTATCGGTAGGAATTATTGTTTGTGGCATTGTTTTTTTCAGGATCCTCAGTAAGAATAAAATGGTGATAATTTAAATTTTATTATCATTTTCACATAAAATATAAAAGGAAGTCTATAGTATCCCCATAAAAAAGACAATGATTTAGTAAAAAATATGCATAATTTTACAAACTAAATAAATCAAAAAAATGGGAACTAAAAGGAATTAGACCTTGCTTATATTTGTCGTTGACTTCTTGCATACTCTATTATTATATCTACCAAAATAGAAGATTTGATAAATATTAAAATTAAAAAAGCATTAAGAACTGAATCTTAATGCTTTTTACAATTTCAATTATTTTACTTTTTAGATTTACACTTAGCAACAAGTGCATTAATCTGATCGTCAAAATACTTTCTGTCTTCACTTGAAAATTTTTGAGAACTTAAGAAGTCAGCTAATTTTATTCGTAAAGTGTCTGCACTTTCTAAACTTTGTTTTTTAATAAGGGCAGCTTCTGTATTTAATGAATCAATTGCTTTTTTATTTGCAATTGTATCTGCTTCCAGTAATCTGATCTGCTCGAAAAGTTCAAACCGTTTATCATTTAGCCGAGCTGCACGACACTGTATTTCTGAAATAGAAGCTATTCCTTTTTCAATGATTTGTCGATTATCTTTGCATGAAGCTAATAAAACTACTGCTAGAAAAATAATTATCTTATGAATAAGGGCCATTTTATTTCTTTATTTACATTGTCACCAATTGCTTTACCTACTACCAAGCCTTTGTCATTATCAAAAGTGTAATGAATCCCTCCATACAATCTACTCTTAGCACACTCCTCTGCCAACTGATCGAAGTTTCGGAAACTTCTGGCTGCAAAACCGAATTGCAATTGACTGTAATCTGTAAACGGGTAATCGCCACTTCCTTCTGTAAACAAATCGGTCAAAATTCTTGACCCTGCTCCCATTTCGCATGAATGCCCAGATGTATAAGCAGGAAAAGGTGGAGTACCTATTACAGTTTTGAAACTTGGATCTATATATCGCTGTATGTATGACACAGGTCTAATAAGTACATAATCATATTTACCTTTCCAGCATGCTATGAAAGCATCATTTTCTGCAATACCCATTCTTGCATAAGCTACACTAGCTTTGGAAAGTGTAACTCTTTCTTCTTGGAGTATTTGAGTCAAAATTGCAAAAGTATGTCCTGTAGG
Source organism: uncultured Saprospiraceae bacterium (assembly GCA_937952155.1). Lineage (GTDB taxonomy): Bacteria > Bacteroidota > Bacteroidia > Chitinophagales > Saprospiraceae > OLB9. The sequence goes on along the minus strand of CALFYH010000111.1, from coordinate 4,499 downwards.
TGTACATGTAGCAAATGGATCATCAGCCCAATATTTTGCGATTTCGATCTGCTCGCTACTATTATTCTGAACGGTATTGTACACAAACATAGCCTCTTTATAAAATTCAGAACTTTTTTCAATAGAAAATGCAACTGGCATTGGAGGCTGTACTTTTGTTATGTTATTTGCCAAGAATGGCCTATTATTTCCCCATTTAGGACTCAATGGATTGAGAGTAGCAGATGTAGGTACCCAACAATGTGGATCATTAGGTACGGTATATGGTAACTGAAAGGGTGCTAAATAGGATTCATGTCCACCATCTGTTTTAGAATAATCATATATTACATCAGCTACTGATTTACCGTATGCTATTGATCTTTCAATAATATCTTGGCTAACGTTGGATGATAATAAAGTTAGGTTTGCTGATTCCATATCCCGAATTTTCAGGCGATCTTCATTTTTTAAATTTTTGTCATACATGTAAATCATCATTTTAGCTACAGCTGCATTGGATGCTATAGCCCAATTGTATTCTGCGTCCACATTTGGAGTAGGAAGTGGATAATTACTAAATCCATTTAATTGGGTATTTAGACTTACAGCATTTTCGATGCCATTTCTGACTGCCTCATAGTTGGCAATAGAGATATATCCATATGCTCTCGCTGCTTGTGGAGGAAAAAAGCCAGGAGTATTTTTGGTTATTTTACATACTAGTGAGTAGTAATCTGTGAGATGTTTTGCTGAGTAAGTTTCTGTTTCTCGACTTTCTGGCAATGGTTGGTCTTTTGAGCATGATTGAATGAATCCAACTACTACCAATAAAATTAATAATTTGAATAAATACTTTGGGGAATTAAATATCGAAAACATTTGAAAAAAATTTAAAATTACATATTAAATAATATCGTTATATTTAATACAAAATTTATACCGAAATTATGGAATATGCAATTTTTGGTTAAAATAATGGGGTTATTTAAATTAAAATTACAAATTGTTGTTATATAAAATTATAATGATTAACAATAAAATATAAATTATGCAACAAAAATATGACAATATCATAATTCCGAATATTCGGAAATAGTAAAAGTGATGTTTTGTAATAAATATTACAAAATTTAAGCATAATTGTAAATATATCTGCGTTTTTAAGGAGTAAAATGGATTGTATATGGTGCAGTATATTAATTTCATTATTTATGTGTCAGTATTGTTAAGCCTTAAGACTTATAGCATGATTGTAGAATCATTTAATTAATTTTGCATTTTACTTTATTTAATAACTTAATTCTTCGTGGTAGATTTCTGTCATTTACACTCACATACCCAATATTCGCTACTCGATGGAGCATCTGATATCAAGACGCTGATGAAAAAAGCAAAAGCCGACGGACAGGCTGCAGTTGCTATCACCGATCACGGCAATATGTTTGGTGTATTTAAGTTTGTAAAAGAAGCACATAATCAAGGTATAAAGCCTATCATTGGTTGTGAATTTTATGTGTCAGAAGACAGACATATCAAGAGTTTTGAGAAATCGCGCGGTCAAAAAGATGTGCGATATCATCAGCTTATGTTAGCCAAAAACACTTTAGGTTATCAAAATCTTACTAAGCTTTGTTCATTAGGTTATACTGAAGGACTTTATGGAAAATACCCAAGAATTGACAAGGAATTGATTTTAAAATATCATGAAGGTATCATAGCTACATCGTGTTGTATAGGTGCTGAGATTCCACAAACGATTCTTGCCGGCAATATTGAATTGGCCGAAGAAAAACTGAAATGGTGGCTCGATATTTTCGGTGAGGATTATTATATCGAGATACAGCGACAAAGAGGACTTGAACGGATAGATAATACCGGTATGAGCCAAGAAGATGTCAACCAAATTCTACTTGGATTTGCCAAAAAATATAATATAAAGACCATTGCTACCAATGATGCACATTATGTAGAGCAAGAGGATTACGCACCGCATGATGTACTGCTTTGTGTCAATACAGGCTCACTGCTCGAAGATAAAGAACGATTCAAATTTCCTAGTTCAGATTTTTATTTCAAGACCAAGGATGAAATGAATTCTATTTTCGGCGATGTCAAAACTGCACTAGAAAATACGATGGAAATTGCATCAAAGATCGATGATATCAAACTCACCAGAGACATTTTGCTTCCGGCATTTCCACTTCCAGTTGGATTCGACACACAAGAAGTATATCTCAGACACCTCGCTTTTGAAGGTGCCAGACGAAAGTACGGCAATATTTCTGCAGTTGTCGAGGACAGATTGAATTTTGAGCTCGATGTCATCACAAAGTCAGGATATTCAGGCTATTTTCTTATTGTTCAGGATTTTACCAGCGTAGCCAGAAAAATAGGTGTTTCTGTAGGCCCAGGTCGTGGTTCGGCTGCAGGTTCATGTGTCGCCTATTGTCTTGGTATTACCAATATCGACCCGATAAAATACGACTTGCTTTTTGAGCGTTTTCTCAATCCAGAGCGTGTATCTATGCCCGATATAGACATCGATTTCGATGATGACGGACGTGGTAAAGTCATCGATTATGTGATAGACAAATATGGTAAAAATCAAGTTGCCCAAATCGTCACGTATGGTACAATGGCAGCCAGATCTTCTTTACGGGATGTAGGTAGAGTGATGAATATTCCACTAAATGAGGTAGATCGCGTAGCAAAAACATTTCCTTCGCACCTCACCGCAACGTTAGCTGGTGTACTTGCCGAAAAAGACATAGATTCTAAACAAAAAGACATATTCACTTCCGAAGACAAGGAGAAGGCGTATGAATTTCGCAAACTCGCTGCCGAAAAGACAGAAATTGGCCAAATGATTCAGACGGCTAAAAAACTGGAAGGATCAGTGCGAAATACGGGAATTCACGCATGTGGAGTCATCATTACACCCGATGATATTACCAATTTTGTTCCAGTTTCTACTGCCAAAGATTCTGATTTATTAGTATCTCAGTATGACAACTCTGTAGCAGAAGAAGCTGGTTTGTTAAAGATGGACTTCTTAGGACTGAAGACATTGACCATTATCAAAGATGCACTTGAAATTATACAGGATCGATATAATGTACAATTGGATATTGACAATATATCACTCGACGATGAAGCTACCTTTGAATTGTTCCAGCGAGGAGATATGGTCGGCATCTTCCAGTACGAATCTCCGGGAATGCAAAAGTATCTCCGGGATCTTATCCCTACCCGATTTGAAGATCTCATCGCGATGAATGCCTTGTATCGTCCAGGTCCATTACAGTACATACCGGATTTCATCGCCAGAAAAAATGGCAAACAAGAGATTAAATTTGACTTGGCTGATATGGAAGAATATTTGGCCGAAACCTATGGAATCACTGTGTACCAAGAGCAAGTCATGTTGCTTTCGCAAAAATTAGCTGGCTTTAGCAAAGGAGATGCCGATATGTTGCGTAAAGCTATGGGTAAAAAACAAAAAGCCGTACTGGACAAAATGTTTCCCAAATTTGTAGATGGCTGTAAAGTCAATGGTCATCCAGAAGAAGTCGTCAAAAAAATATGGACAGACTGGGAAGCTTTTGCGTCTTATGCTTTCAATAAATCGCATTCTACTTGTTATGCTTATATTGCCTTTCAGACAGCATATCTCAAAGCCCATTTTCCAGCTGCATTTATGGCTTCTGTACTCAATCATAATAAGAGTGATATATCAAAAATCAACTTCTTTTTGCAGGAGACTAAACGGATGAAAATCGATGTTTTAGGTCCAGATATCAATGAGAGTAATATTAAATTTGCTGTAAATGCCAAGGGGCAAATTCGATTTGGTCTTTCAGCCTTGAAAGGTGTCGGCGAAGGCCCAGTGGAGGAGATCGTAAAGGAACGCAAAGAAAATGGGCCCTTTGAAGATGTTTTCGATATGATGCGCAGATTAAATCTTCGTTCTGTCAATAAAAAATGTTTGGACAGCTTGGTTTTAGGTGGTGCACTTGATTCTTTTGGTGAGATCAATAGGGCACAATATTTTGAATTGACAGGAGATAGAAATGAGACATTTATTGAGTCTCTTTTAAAATATGGTGCAAATTATCAAGCGCAAAAAGACAGCAATCAGATGTCACTCTTCGGTGATGCAATGACCAACTATATAGATAATCCAAAGCCTCCTGTTGTTCCTGAATGGAATCAAATAGACAAACTTGAAAAAGAAAAAGAAGTTACCGGTATTTATATCAGTGGTCACCCATTGGATGATTATCATATTGAGTTCAAAAACTTCATAAATTGTCCACTCGAAACAGCAGAACAAACCCAAGGAAGATTATTGAAATTGGGTGGTATTGTGACAGATGCCCATTTTGCTACTTCCCAAAAAGGAACAGGATATGTTCGATTTACTATTCAGGATTTTACTGGCAGCTTGCAGATCAGTTTGTACAATGAAAAATACGAATCCTATAAACACTTGATCACCAAAGGACAAGTATTGTATG
>CALFYH010000110.1 GCA_937952155.1 uncultured Saprospiraceae bacterium | reverse complement strand
TTTCCTGGAAAAACATTGGTTATTCCCAAAATCAATTTTCTAAGATCTGTAATATCTCGTGCTGTAATCGATTTAGAATTGTTTACATCAGCTGCAATCAATTTATAAGGTGATGTCAAATATCGTTGACCCAATATATGTTTCTGAATTTGCAAGATATCATATGTAGTCACCCCGTTTAATATTAAGTCTTCTTTGGATGGTACTATATAACTTCCATTTGGTAATACTAGATTTACAAACGCGTACGACCCTTGATTATTTGTAGTTGTAGAATCCTTTCTAACGAGATCCCCATTGATTACGTTCAAGGCTACATCTCCAATGTTCTTAGAATCTTCACGGCTAATATTTCCAGAAAGATTGAGGGCACTATGCGGACATACATTATTGTTGTCTTGAATGATAATTGCAGCTTCACAATAATCCTGATTTCCTGCTTCATCTGTTACATAAATTCTGACAGTCTTCACTATGGATTGTTGGCCCAACAAACTATCACAATTATATAATATACTCTTAATTGAAGTATCCGAAGTAAATGAATATTTTAATTTATCCGGTTGGGTACAATTGTCAAAACTATTCAAATTCAAATCTTTAGCCCATACAGATACTACACCATTTATAGGCATGACCACAGTCGTTATTCCATTCAAACAATATGGTGTTGGTTTCTTACAATCTCTTAGTACAAAAACCTGATCGCACTCACTGTAATTTCCACATTGATCTTGAAGTATCCATCTTATTCGATGTGTGCCAAAAGGTAAAACACCTTTAGCTATTTTTCCAGCTACCAATAAAGAATCATATGTTCCATTATTGTTTATATCCAATCTGTATTTCCAGATCAAATCTTTATCTAAGGTACAATCGTCTTCACCTTGAGCTTCTATATTAAAAGCAGCGTAACATAATTTAGTTCTACTATCATAATAAGAAGCATAATCGCACACATCTAATGGATTACATGACAATATAGTAGGCGGTTCTGAATTTTTAATGTAAATCAACTGGGTGTATTTCCAGATTCCAAATTCCGGATTCGCTTTATATTGACACCAATCTACCACAGTCCATGCTCTTAAAATCTTATAACACACACTATCTACTTGTGTCAATCGCAAGTCATCATAATTAGCTGCAACCTGAGCACAATTAACATTTTTAAAAATAGGCGCTCCAGTAATACTTGGTGCGGTCTCTGCTTTGCGACAAGTATATATGATTGTATCCCTAGGCCATTTAATGTCTGTTCCATCAAAGGTCATAAATGGTCTTGGATTCCTAACATAAATGGTTTGATATGCTACAGTTTGTAATCCTTGTTTATCAGTCGCAGTAAATTTACGAATGATCTCACCTTGATTGCATTTCAATCGATATTCTACCTCTTCTTTTACAATAACGAAACAGTTGTCGTAGGCATATCCATCAAGGCCAGCTATATAATTCGGTGCACTGTAGTAATAATCTTTTATGACTATTGGTTTACGATCACTTTCTTTATATCTAATTTGTCCAAAAGCATTTAAATCACTTCTATCAAATTCGCATGATATGGTTACATCAGTTGGAGCTATGATGACAGGTGATTCTTTCTCTTGAACAGAGACTTCGACCATACAAGTATTTCTATTTCTAAATTTATCGATTACTTCAAAGGCTACTAAAACGGTATTGCCAATATCTAAACAAC
>CALFYH010000109.1 GCA_937952155.1 uncultured Saprospiraceae bacterium | reverse complement strand
CTGCTGTTTTCCCAGTACCGGTCTGTGCACAAGCGATCAGGTCACGTCCTTTTAGTATTTGAGGTATGGCTTGTTCTTGAATTGCAGTAGCATTGTCAAATCCCATGTATGATATAGCCTCAAGTAATCTTTCATCTAAACCTATTTCTTTGAATGTCATTTTTGTCTCTTGTAAGGCGATTTTACAACTCGCTTAAATATTAAAAATGCAAATATAAAACTAATTGTTGATAAAGCAACTGTGTATTATTACTATATTTATAAACCTAAGGCCATGCTTTAAGTTTTATATCATAATAATTCCAAAATCTCACTATTTCAACTCGCCAATCCTTCGGATCACTTCAGATGCCATGGTAAGACCAAAAAGAGCTGGCATATATGAAATCGTGCCATAAAATGATCGTTTGTAATTTTTGCCATCAGTAAGTTGCAAAGCTGATTTTGGCTGGATTTCTTCAGAATAAACAGAAATTATCCCTTTTTTTACGCCTATGGCTTTCAATCTCTTCCTAACCACATGGGCAAATTTACATTCTTTTGTATTGGCGATATCACTGATTTTAATTTTGGACGGATCCAATTTTCCACCTGCACCCATGGCGCTAATTATCTTAGATTTGGATTTTACAGCTGTAGATAAGAGCGTCAGTTTTGGTGTTACGCTATCGATGCAATCCATCACAAAATCAAATTCTTGATCTAAGAAAAGCTTTTCCATGTCATCTGGCTCCATAAATTTATCATAAGCTGTGAGCTGTAGGTTCGGATTTATATCGAGGAATCGTTGTTTTAAAAGCGCCGACTTTGATAATCCAATGGTACTATGTGTGGCTTGCATTTGCCTATTGATATTGGTTGGATCTACGATGTCGCCATCAATGATCGTAATCTTACCTACACCAGCACGAACTATAAATTCACCAGCATAGCTACCTACTCCGCCCAAACCAACTAATAAGATATTTGCTTGTGAAAGTTTATCGACACTTTCATCTCCGATCAATAAAGCTGTTCTTTCGAGCCATCTTGGTGTTTCCATTTTCCTTGATAAAATTTTGCAAAATTGTTATAAATAATTGTTTTTAATACAGAAACATCCAGATTTCTGAGTGCTGCAAAGATAGCATATCGAGCCTGTATTTTAAGTGAAAAATCACTATCAGTCTCCAGAAATAAACGTTCCAGTGGTAAATATCTCAAAGTTTCAGTAAATGTTTGGACATTTTCCAAGTGAGGCGCTACAGAGATATAGATCCCAGCATCTAAAACTTGTTTTGCCAAAATTTTATTTCGCACAAAACCATGTATCACCCAATCGGTTTTGCCATACTCTTTTCTAATTCTCAATAATCTATCAAAAGCTCTTACACAATGTATGACAACTGGTGCGTTTGTTTCGTTGGCTACTTCTAACTGTTGTATAAATATGGATTCTTGTTGTTCGATCGAAGCTCCTTTCAGATTGTCTAGCCCAAATTCGCCCAAACCGAGACATGCATTATCCGAAAGGTATTTTGATTTCATAATTGCCAGTTCATCTTGAGTCAGTTTTCCTAAAGTCCACCAAGGATGATAACCATAAGTATAAAACTTAGCATCCTTTTGTTGATCACCATGAATAGAAACTATCTCCAAGACTTCATTGTCCTGATGCCATTGTGAATGATTATGAAAATCTATAAACGGATATATGCAACTTTCCATTTGAAAAATAAAACTGGTCAAAGGTACATATTTTTGATAACGCAGCGTATCAACTTCCTTTTAGGCAATAAATTCAAGATTAATAGAATAAATATACCTAATTTCTGCAATTTTGGAAGTAACTTTGCAATTAAAACCAAGGTAATGCAATATACGGTAAAAGATAGATTTTTGAAATATGTGCAAGTGGATACACAGGCAGATCCTATGAGTTCGAGTTTTCCATCTTCTGAAAAGCAAAAAAATCTGACAGCAATCATTTGTGATGAATTGACACAAATGAATATTCCATTTACGACCAACGATGCAGGTTATGTCTATGCAAAATTGTCCGCAAATTGTAATAATAAAGTTCCTAAGATTTTCTTTTGTGCACATTTGGATACAGCACCCGATTGTAGTGGAACCAATGTAAAACCAATTGTTCATCATAATTATCAAGGCCAAGATATCGTCATGCCTGATGATAAAAGTATTGTATTATCTGCACTTAATCATCCAAACCTTACAGACAAAAAAGGCCATGATATCATCACAGCAAGTGGATTGACACTATTAGGAAGTGATGATAAATCGGGAGTAGCCATTATCATGGATGCACTCTATCAGATGACAAGCAACCTAGAACTTCCACATGGTGAAGTCACTGCTTTATTTACCACTGATGAAGAAATTGGTAAAGGTGTAGCAAAGGTGGATTTAGCTTTGCTCGATTCAGATTTTGGTTACACTTTAGATTCAGGTGATTTGGGTTGCTTCGAAGATGAAAATTTTTCAGCAAATTCCTTCAAATTGACCATTCATGGTGTGAGTGCGCATCCAGGTATGGCCAAAGGCAAAATGGAAAATGCAATTAAAATAGCTGCTGAAATAGTATCTTCTTTACCAAAGTTATGTCTTTCACCTGAGACCACTGAAGACAAAGAAGGATTCATTCATCCAACAAAGATTCAAGGTGGACTTGAGACTGCTACTATTGATTTTATTCTTAGGGATTTTGACACAAGCAAATTGGATGAATATGCTCAACTCATAAATGAGTTGGCTGAAAATGTACTTGAAAATTATCCAGGATCAAGATATGAAAGCGAGTCAAAATATCAATATAGAAATATGAAAGATATTCTGATCCAACACCCACATGTCAGCCAAATTGCCCTTGATGCCATGAAAAACATTGGCATTACACCTCAATATGGAAGTATTCGTGGTGGGACTGACGGCGCAGCGCTTTCACACCAAGGATTGCCTTGTCCCAATCTATTTGCCGGTGAACAAGCGATACATTCCAAATATGAATGGGTGTCAGTTCAAGACATGGAAAAAGGAGTAGATACAATCATAGAAATTTGTCGTTTGGTAACTAAAATGTGATTTTTATTCATAATCACCAGATCAAATAATTATTTTTTTTAGTTATTACATTTAATATTGTTTTTAAAATCAAAAAAATCCATCAATATGAAAGTCCAAGTATTAATAATTGCACTTTTAATGTCAATTTCTACATTCTTGACGGCACAATGCACGATAAATGAACTACGTGTGGAAGCCACTGAATGTAATGTTAGTGGAGAGTTTTTTGTTTTTATAAATTTCAACCACGCTGGTACTTCTAATCAATTTAAAATCCTTGGAAATGGAAAGAATTATGGTACATTCGCTTATGATTCTATCCCTGTGAAAATTGGCCCATTAAAAGCTGATTGCAATACTAATTACGAATTTGTGGTTCAAGATTTAGAAAACACAAGTTGCTCTGCATTCAAAAATTTTGGAACAAAATGTTGTAATGACGAATGTAGTCTCAAATTTTATGATGTAACTGCCAGCAATTGTGTTGACGGAAAATATACATTAAAATTCAACTTGAATCATGTCGCACCTAACAATGGATTTGATTTATATAATAATGGTGTACATTATGGCTACTATCAATATAGTCAGTTGCCATTAACATTGAAGGAATTCCCTTCGGATTTGCATGAAACCACCAATAAAATTGTGGCTTGTGCCAATGATAATCCTCATTGCTGTGATACAATACTATTATCTAATCCTTGTCTTTGCAACATTAGTAAAATCAAAGGTCAGGTTATAGACTGCAATGAAGCTGACAGTACTTTTTCTATAAAATTCACCTTCAAACACCAATTAACTGCGGATAGTTTTCGTGTAGGCGGCAACAACCATAATTATGGAACATTTGCATATAGTGATCTGCCTATTACCATCAAGAATCTGAAAATTAGCGATTTAACAGATTATGAGTTTTTATTTGTAGATAAAAATGACCCATTTTGTTTTGGTTCATATGCATTAGGGTTTGTCACCAATTGCCATTTCCCTTGCACTATTGATGATGTACAGGCATTTGTAACAGAATGTAACGATGATGGCAAATTTTATGTTAATCTATTTTTCAAAGAAAAAAATACAAGCATTGCAGGGTTTGAAGTCCGAGGCAATGGAAAGATTTACGGATCTTATGAATATGGTGAAACTTCCTATAAAATAGGACCACTTTCTGGAGATTGTAAAACTATCTACGAGTTTGTGGTAAAGGATAAGGAGCTACTAGACTGCTCAGCTTTCACAGCATTGTCCAAACCTGTTTGTTGTGACAGCATTTGCCATCTTGGCGAATTGACGATTCACGAAGTTTGTGTGGATAGCTTGCTCAAAGGTTTTGAATTAAATTTTGACCATTCCAATACCAGTAAAACATTTATTCTCAAAATAAATGATAAAATTTTAGGTACTTACAATTATGCTGATCTACCTTTAAAAATCACAGATTTAAGTTTTGGTTTACCTAAGGTAAAAATAACCATAAAAGATACTGAAAAAGAAGACTGTATTTTGGTAAAAGAATATCTTTTCAGCTGCTCGCCTACTCCATCTCCTTGTAAATTATATGATATGGTTGTAACTGCATCCGAATGTAATGACAAAGGAGAGTTTTATGCTAGAGTGAAGTTTCTGACAAATAACCCAGGAAGTAATGGTTTTGTGATAAAAGTCAATGGAGGAGTTTTTGATACTTTGCCTTACGGAAAAGATGTATATGAAATAGGACCACTCAAAGGTGACTGTTCTACTTTGTATAAGTTTTTCATGTATGACTTAAATCATCCTGATTGTACAGACGAATACGGCTTTACAGAGAAGATTTGCTGCAATTCTAATGAATGTGTCATCAATGACATGGTAGTCAAGGCATCAGCTTGTAATGATAAAGGTGAATTTTATGCCATCCTTAAATTTGCAATTAGTAATCCAGGAAATCAGGGATTTATAGTCAGAGTAAATGGCGTTAATTTTGATACCTTGCAATACGGCCAATCTCTCTATGAAATCGGCCCATTGAAAGGTGATTGTGAGACATTGTATAAATTTCTAATTATCGATCGTCAGTATGAATGCCGTGAAGATTATGGATTTACAGAAAAAATATGTTGTGATAATGCAGCTTGTAGTATCAAGGAGCCACTTTTGACATTTTTACCTTGTGAAGATAACAAATTTGGTATTCAAATAAATTTTGCACACACAGTTAATTCACCACAATACAGGGTCAAAGTCAATGGCGTATTAATTGGTACTTATAATTATGCAGATTTGCCAGTGACAATATCAGGATTCAAACCAAAGCAACAACATGAAATTGTGATTTGGGATGTTGAAAATGAGGCATGCAGACTAGCATTCACTATTCCTGGTATCGAATGTACTACAGCGACGGAAGATATTTTGGCAACGGGTATAAATATTGGACTTAATCAAGATAAATTAACCATCGATGCAAACAAAGTAGGAATCATTGATCAGTTAAATATTTATAATATTCAAGGCAAACAAATCTTGGTAACGAAACCTTTCTCACGTGAATTTTCTGTCTCAACAAGTCAATTTGTATCTGGAATTTATATAGTGAGTATGCAATTTGGAAATGTTATTGTCAATAAAAAAATCGTTATTCCTTAAAACAAGTATAATTAAGATCATCTTTTCTGTAGGCAATTAAGTACAAATTTTCTACATAAAATCGAAAGGTGTTAATACCTTTGCAAAAATTATTATTATGTATAAATTGTGGATAATGACCATTTTTTGTTTGTCGATTTGGTCTTGCAAACATCAGCACGGACAGAGCGAGTCACCCTTGTACAAAGATGTGATGGCCATTCATGATAAAGTAATGCCTGAAATGGGTAAGATTCATAGTCTGAAAAAACAATTGAAGGCCATCGAAGTACCACAGGCAAATGAAATCATTTTGGATCATGTCAAAGAACTTAACGATGCCGATGAAGCAATGATGACGTGGATGGCAGACTTCAAAGTGCCTGAAGACCAAGCGCAACATGACGAATATCTTAAAGTTGAAAAAGTTAAAATCCAACAAGTCAGTGACCAAATGTATGGTGCTATGGATAAAGCATCAAAACTGATTGATTCACTTACCACATTAACAAAGAAGTAATGAACTTTAATTTTCTAGGGATTGCATTCCTTTTTTTGCTTTTCACTGCTTGTAAAAACAACCAACAAACATTACCCTTTCTTGGAGAAACAATTGTGGAAAATGGCAAGGAAATCCACCATAAAGTTGGTCAGATAAATCATTACACTCAAGATAGTACTTTATTGACCAATAAGGATTTGGAGCAGTATATCTATGTTGCGGATTTCTTCTTTACATCTTGTCCATCCATTTGCCCTAAAGTAGCAAAGGAAATGCTTAGAATATATAATGAAGTAAGCGATAATCCTAATGTAAAATTGGTGTCATTCACTATAGATCCAAAACGCGATACACCCGAAAGATTGCGGCTCTATGCTGAAAATTTGGGTGTAGATCATAAAAAGTGGTTATTTGTGACAGGCGATAAAGACGCAACATTTGAGCTTGCAAATACTTTTTTTGTAGCGGCATTTGAAGACGCCGAATCACCGGGTGGATTCGATCATTCCGGAAAAATTTTATTAATCGATAAAGAAGGTCATGTGCGATCATTTAGTGAAGGTACAGATCCATCTACTACACCAAAATTGATTGATGATATCAAGTTACTTTCAGAAAGTTATAATACCAAAGGCAAATGAAATATATTTATTTGATAATATTTGCCTTCAGTATTGTGTCATGCAATAACACACCATATGTTCAGGGCAAAAGGCTTTTTGCAGCAAACTGTGCAAATTGCCATATGGAAGATGGTTCAGGATTAGGAGAACTGATACCGCCACTCAACAAATCTACTTTGTTAGGACAGGCATCGATGGTTTGCATTGTCAAAAATGGAATCAAAGACACTTTGTTTAAAGATTCTACGTACCTCTTGAAAGAAATGCCTTCATTCTCTCATCTAAGCGCGACTGAAGTAACAAATATAATTAATTTTATAAATTACAAGTGGCAGCCATCATTTAAAGAAATTACAATTTTGGATGTTGAACAAGCATTGAAGACTTGTCAATAAATATTAATAAACATAACGAAATGACATTAACATTTGGCTTTTCGCCTTGTCCCAATGATACATTCATGTTTGATGCTATTGTCAATAAAAGAATAGATTTACAAGGTTTGACATTTGATTTCATCATAGATGATGTGGAGCATCTCAACAAAATTGCAATCAATCATCAGCCCGATGTCACCAAAATGAGTTTTAATGCTTTCACCAAAATTTATGCCCGTTACCAACTGCTTACCAGTGGTGCAGCATTGGGAAATAATTGTGGGCCGCTATTAATTTCAAAACTACCTTTGGAAACTAAAGGTGTTGAAAATCTAAGAATAGCAGTACCCGGATATAACACAACGGCATTTCTACTTCTGAAATATGCATTGCCCAAAGCAAACAATTTCAAAGAATTTGTTTTTTCGGAAATAGAAAATGCTGTACTTACTGGTGAAGCAGATGCGGGCCTTATCATTCATGAAAACAGATTTACTTATCAGTTGAAGGGCTTGCACAAAGTCATGGACCTTGGAGAATATTGGGAACAGAAAACACTTCATCCTATTCCATTGGGTGGAATTGCCATCAAGCGATCATTACCTATAACGGTCAAAAAAAAGGTGAATAGTATTTTGTTCAATAGTATAAAATTTGCCTTTGAAAATCCTGAAATTTCTATGCCTTTCGTGGCAAAACATGCACAAGAAATGGACCCAATTGTCATGAAGTCGCACATAGATTTATATGTGAATACCTATTCGCAGGAATTGGGTGAAAAAGGTCGAAATGCAATATATAGCCTGTTTAGGATCGTAAATCCTGAAATTACGAATAGTGAATTATCTGAACTTTTTGTTGAGTAACTATTGGATACGAATTGTTTGACTAATAAATTATTTACTTGAATTCTGTAAAAAAGTGTCTGAGTTCAAGTGCATTTTCAGGCTTCAACTTACCAGCCAAAATCAATCTCAGCTCTCTCCTGCGTGAAGCCACTTCAAAGTGCTTTTTTTCTTCATTCGTAATAGGAATGACAGGTGGCACTTTTATAGGCCTTCCGGTACTTTTATTTAGCGCTACAAATGAAAAATAAGCATGGTTAGATTGTCGCGGATTGGCACCTGTAATATCAGCAGCAGATACTTCAACAAAAATCTCAACCGTAGTATTAAATGCTCTTGTAACTTGAGCTGTAAGAGTGATTACATCACCCAAATGAATAGGCTCATGAAAGGAAATATGATCAACGGAGACTGTAGCCACAAGCGATTCTGTATGACGGGCAGCGCAAACGGCACAAGCTATATCCATCCACCGCATTAAGTATCCACCCATGAGATTTCCCATAGGATTAGTGTCATTTGGCATAATCATTTCTGTCATTACAGTCTTTGATGCACTGACTAATTTGCCTTCCAAAACTTGTTCTTCCATTATAGAATATTTATTTTATTAATTCAAAATCAAACAATTCACTAAATATCGTAGCCAACCTATCACCAACATCTTGCAAATTATGCGCATATCCAGTTTCTATGGCTAGCGAAGTTACCGATTTATTGTAATCTTGGATGCCACAAGGAATGATTTTATCAAAATATGATAAGTCTGTGTTTACATTAAATGCAAAACCATGCAAGGTAACCCATCTAGACATATGGACGCCGATAGCACAAATTTTTCTGTATTTATCTGATTTGTTATCAGGTGGCAACCAGACACCAGTATTTTCGGGTATTCGAATTCCTTCAAGGTCAAATTCTGCAATTAACTTTATTATTGCTTCTTCCAAATATCTAACGTACTTATGTACATCATTA
Source organism: uncultured Saprospiraceae bacterium (assembly GCA_937952155.1). Taxonomy (GTDB): domain Bacteria; phylum Bacteroidota; class Bacteroidia; order Chitinophagales; family Saprospiraceae; genus OLB9. Next base: position 70 of record CALFYH010000109.1, on the reverse strand, counting down.
AAAAATTCGTCGAGATCAAAAATCGGATATCCTGTAATCTGTCCAGGTCCATGATATGTAATATCTCCGC
>CALFYH010000108.1 GCA_937952155.1 uncultured Saprospiraceae bacterium | reverse complement strand
GTTTTACATCGCAAAAAATAAATCATACAAAGATAGTATAAACTTATACATTCATCAGTATGGTTATGCAAAATAGAGCATCGGAATTCCTTGGTGATATGCATCATTGATTATCATTTTTTGCAATTAGAAAATTAAAAATGCTTCATGTATCAGATTGAAGTGTATAACCAGTAGTTGTAACATAAAAATAGCGCACCACGGATTGTTGTGGTAAGCTGAAGATTGTTATAAAAATTGGCTTCATTTAATGCGCTATGATGAAAATTAGATAATTATTTCCTAGGATATTTTAAATTATCTAAAAATTAAATTTTCAGTATAACTTAATATTTCAGATTCTACTATTTCATTTCCAAAAACCAATAGCCTTACATAACAATGTCTTGGTGAATCTAACATTTTGGAGATTCTTATAAAAATTTCAAATTTCTGGTCATTTTTTAGTCTATATATTGGTTTTGAGAAACTTAAATACCCATTAAATGATGGATTTTCAAGAAGCTTTTCATTTGACATTAAGGAGATTAAATTGTCACTCATTTCATTTTCCTGATTTGAAACTCTACTAAATGATTTATTACCATAATTGTACAATGTGATTGAATCAACATTTATTATTGAATCCATTGTTTTTAAATTTTGGTTAAAGTATGCATTATCAAACCTAGTGGTTGAATCAACAATAAAATTTTCAAATCCTTTGTTAAAATACAAGTAAGATTCTGCCAAAACTGAATCAGTTTCTACTGATTTATTGTTAATTGTTGGTGAGATAGGTGTATAAAAACAGCTTCCTTTAAATGCAACTTTAAGGGCAATCATATATAAACTATCTAAATTAACCTGAATATCATTTTGGGAACTTTTGATTGAGTTACATCTAACACATTGAAATACAAGCAATAGAACAAAACACAAACCCTTAACAATAATTTTATATTTCGTCATTTTAACATAAATTTTGATATTGAATTTAGTTAATGAGGTCAATATTCTGTATTATCCATTAAAATTTTACAAATATCAAATGTAATGGTTTTTCTAAACAACAAATGCAATAAACATCATTTCATACCACCTACATCACTCCTTTCCACTACTATTCTCCCCATTGGTGTGAGTGCATTGATCAAGTGAATTCTGTTATAATTAGCAATATGCGATGCGGAGATCTCGATAGGTGTGATCTTTCCTGACTTAAGCAAGCGTGCTCTTTGTACACCAGCCAATAGCGGCTTCATCGACGTGAAATATCTACCATCTTTCTCAAAGACCAAATTATAATAGTATGCATCAGTCACCAATCCATGCTGTACGATGATGATCTCATCGCAGCCATCTCGTAAGCCATAAAGTCGATCCAATTGTGGTCGATCAGCCCATTTGTAGCTATAGTGTAGGTCTTCTTCTGTTTCTATGATTTTGAGTGTCCTGATTTGTCTCACGCTATATGGCGCATAAGTTATTTCTCGGATGCTTGTGTCATAGCACACTCTACATTTTACCAAACCTGTTTTGCAAGTGTCGGGGATTATAATGTGTTTTCTCAAATCCAACTTTTGGGTGATGCCCCATAGTGCTGCACGTGCTTGGTTTGCCCTAGCTTCATGCAGTGCGATGTTATATATTCTACCGTTGTAGATTTTAATACTTTCTACCAACAGGGACATAGACTTTTGCGATCATTTCTTTGTATTCAGCTTCGCAATCACTCAGCGCAGTAATGCCACAACCACTGCGATAAGTCAGATTGCCGTCTGTATTTTCTATAAATCGGATCATCACGGCACTATCCACATTTTGGCCATCAAATACGCCAAATACCCCGGTATAATATCCACGAGCATCTATTTCGTGGTCTTTTATGATTTGAACCGTTTTCTTTTTGGGTGCACCAGATATGCTGCCGGCTGGCAATAATGCTGCAAAAATATCCCCCAATTTGGACTTATAATCATCTGGCAAAGTACCTTCTATTTCTGAACTTACCTGTAGCAATGTACGTGAAGTCGTTGTGAGTTTTTCGACATATCTAAAGCGATTGACACGAACATTTTTTGCCACAATACTGAGGTCATTGCGGAGCAAATCCACAATCGTATAGTGCTCGGCTGTCTCTTTTTTATCGGCTAGGATGACGTTTTCTGCATCTGGTACTTCGGCGTCAATGGTACCTTTCATTGGGAATGTACATATCTTTCCATCTTTGATTTGTACAAATATTTCAGGTGACGAAACGATAAATTGGTCTTTGAAATACAGTTTATACTTGGCTCGTGATATGTCGAACAAAGATCTCAATGTATAATTGGATTCGACCTTGGTAGGAAAAGTCAGGTTTGATAAAAAAGAATTTCCCAATAAAATTTCTTTTAATACACCTTCAAATGCCTTACTATAGGCGTCATAACTTACAGGTATCGGATTGAATATCAATGGCTTGCTCTTTGTGCCATGCAATTCATAGTTTTTTACATCATTCAACTTATATAAGATATCATCTGGCATGTCTGCCAATGGAATCACCACAGGTTTTTGCAATTCAAAATCAAGGATGAATAAAAATGGTATCTCGCGACGGCCATATTCATTCATTGTACTTATCCAATCTCCCATGCGCTCAGATTACAATAAATGTTGTCGATTTCAGATATGTAGGTTTATTTCCTATTGACATAATAATAGATATTGGTTATCCATTTGGATGGATCGGGCTCTTCGGACGGATTTGTCATATATTCTTCTACAACAGGAACATCTTGAGTCAATCTATGATCTAGCATGTAGGCGTCCATTGCTGCGTGTGCGATACCAGATTTGCTGCTTTCGCCTTTGTAGGCTACTTTTAAAGCCAGCCTTTGCGGAATATGAAATGACGAAGTATTGATGACATTGGTCTCTGCAACAGTCGGAAGTGCAGCGGCCATATCTGCCTTATTGTTGGTTGTATCCCATTTAAAATATAGGCCACAAGGCATGCCACTTACCGCAATATTATTCTCCAAAGCTGTTTGGTACAAAGCACTGATGTTTTGTGCATAATATTGGGCTAAATTCTCCATCTCAACTTCCGAACGATGCATGATGTAGTTCTTTTCGTTTTGCAACGATTCTTCTATCTTAAAGCCGTTATATATCTTATTTTTGTGTCTGTTTTCGACAAATATTTTTAGATTGTCCAATCCATGTTTTATATGTTTCGATAGTTTCCACTTATGAATAAAATTCCAAATATTGGTAATAAACCCAGACTGACCTAAACCTACGACCTGAAGCTTGGTATGCATGCTATCCGTTGCAATTACCTTATACTGAAATGATCGTGCACTAGCATTATCGGGTTCGTCAGCAATCACCAAGCTATCTGCACCGCTATACATGATGCGCAAAACACCATGGCCATACTGTTTGGTTTTATAATCACAAGACGATTTTGCACCTACTGTACTTCCAGCACATACCAATAGAAATGATGTGTCTAGCGCAGATTTGCCATTCCAATCCTTTTGATAATTGAGGTCATTGATGGCATTGTACACAAAAATCGCAGGGGCATCGATATTGATGTGCGTATCTGTTTTGTACACCTTTGGCAACATCCATGATAATCCAAGGATTAGGACAAGCAAGATACCGAATATGATAAGATATTTTTTTGTTCGTGTCATGATGAAGCATTATTTTGATTAGATCCTTTTTTTGGTTGTTTGACTTTAGCAAAAATAAAAAGCAGTGCCGCAGACATACTCAACACAACTATAGGCTGCACCAAAGGATCCGAATTTCTAAAAATAGCCAAAACTACAATGGCTGCCAGAAACAACACAGGTATGGCATTAAAAAATTGGAATTGCAAGGTAGTCATATGATGTGTTCGCTGATGCAATTTTGTCATCTGAATTTTGAGCAATAGATGATACACGGTGAGCAGTACCAATAACAATAGCTTGTGATGCATCCACAGATTGACTTTGAACCAATCCATACCATGTATGATCAGCATAATGATACCAGCTGTCCATGTCAACATCATAGCGGGATTGCACATTTTTTTATAAACACCTTTTTCAATCTTATCAAAAACAGCAGGAACTATATGCGACTCCGAGGTAGCATGATCGATGGCTCTACGATGATATACCATGATATTGGCGAGGTAAAAAAGTCCGCCTACCCAAGCAACAAAACCTAGGAAGTGAAAAACCTTGATAATAAGCAGAAGTGTTTCCATATTATAAAATCTTGCCGTAAAGTTACGTAAAATACTGGGAAATATGGTTGAATGCGTGGATTTGTGTGTATAACAAAATTCACAAAATTAAAAATACGATATTTTTATTTTCTTTGATTTAAATTTTTATTATTTAGTAACCTAATACTTTAACTTACTGCAAGCGTTTAGCTTTGTCGCTCAAGCCGCGACGGGCTTTTACTTTTTTGCATTGCCAAAAAAAGTAAACAAAAAACGCTAGTTCCGATAAATCGCTCCGCGTACCGGAACAGCCTACCCGCTTTGCATTCTACCTTGAAGTTTAATTTGGTACTTATTTTAAGCATGATTCCTCAATTTTTCTTCTAAAATAAATTTTGTACTATTTGTTTTTCTCACCGCGGATTTATAATAAAATAAAACTTGCACAAGCACTTTAGATTGTTTAATTTTAATTAATAAAAGCCAAATATTGAGCCTATAAATATTCAATCCTTTCGCTAACCAAAATTTCAAAAAATAAATATCCACACCTTAAAAACCATTATCCCAAAAATTTGTAATCTTGCCATCTCAAATATTAATGGAAATATATGAAGCTTATTAAAACCATTTTAGTCTTATTACTACCAATCCTTTCTTTTGCCCAAACTGGCACAATCAAAGGTACCGTCAAAGACAAACTATCAAATGAAGCCATCATTGGCGCCAATATTGTTTTGGTTGGATCGGACTTAGGTACGTCAACTGACATTGATGGCAATTACAAGATAGAAGGATTGAAGCCAGGGATATACAATATCAGCGTTAGTTATCTCGGTTATGAGACGATAAATCAATCAGAAATAGAGATTCAAGGTATCAGGCCTACCATCTTCAACTTCGAAATGGTGGAAAATGCCAAGCAACTCGAAGAAATCGTTGTCAAAGCATCTTCATTCAAAAAAACAGCAGAAAGTCCTGTCTCTCTTCGTACCATCGGCGTCTCAGAAATCAAAAGAAATCCAGGTGGAAACAGAGATATTTCTAGAGTAATCCAATCTTTACCAGGTGTGACATCTACGGCTTCCTTTAGAAATGACTTGATCATCCGTGGTGGTGCGCCCAATGAAAACCGCTTTTTTGTGGATGATATAGAAGTGCCTGTCATCAATCACTTTTCTACTCAAGGATCATCTGGTGGTCCAGCAGGTATCATCAATGTTGATTTCATACGTGAGGTGGATTTCTATAGTGGAGCATTTCCTGTAAGCAGAGGCAATGCTTTGAGTTCCGTATTCAATTTCAAATTTAAAGATGGTCGCGATGATAGAATCGGCGCCAACCTTACTGCCGGAGCGACTGATATTGGATTGACACTTGATGGGCCATTGAGCAAAAAAAGTACATTTCTATTTTCTGCACGTAGATCGTATTTGCAGTTTTTGTTCAAAGCAATCGGGCTTCCTTTTTTGCCTACTTACACCGATTTCAATATGAAGTACAAGTACAAAATTGACAATAAAAATGAGATTTCCTTTATCGGGCTTGGCGCAATAGATGATTTTTCGCTAAATAAAGATGCCAATGATACCGAATCAAAACAATATCTACTCGAACGGCTGCCAGTGAATACACAATGGAATTATACAAACGGCATTGTGTATAAACATTACGGAAGTCATGGATATACCAATTTTGTCATCAGCCGCAATATGCTCAATAATAAAGCAGTCAAATACCTAAATAATGACGAATCCAACCCTGAAAATCTGGTTTTGGATTATACTTCTCAGGAAATAGAAAATAAATTGCGGATAGAAAATGCCCGCAAACATGGACAATGGGAATATCTCGCTGGAGTAAGTTATGAGTATGTAAAATATAATAATCAAACATCCAATAAAATTTATACCAATGCTGGATCAGAAAATATAAATTATACTTCGGCATTGAATATGTACAAATATGGTTTATTTGGTAATGTAAGCCGTAAACTGCTTTCTGAAAGGCTCAATCTAGCACTAGGATTTAGGCTCGATGGCAATAATTACTCTTCAGAAATGAACAATCCTTTGGATCAGTTTTCACCGAGACTTTCTGCTTCTTATCAACTTAGCGAAAAACTATCCATCAACTTCAATATGGGTAGATATTATCAATTGCCACCTTTCACGGCTTTGGGTTATACTGCCAATGGTGCATTGGTCAATAAAGCAAATAAAATCACTTACATCAAAGCCAATCATATCGTTACAGGCGTAGAATACAATCCCGATGCAGCAAGTAGAATTACCGTCGAAGCATACTATAAAACTTATGCAAATTACCCATTTCTATTGAGAGAGAAGATATCACTCGCCAATCTCGGTGGAGACTTTGGTGTCATAGGCAATGAGCCAGTTACTTCTGATTCTAAAGGTCGAACTTTTGGTGTAGAAGTCTTATTACAAAGAAGGCTGACCAAGGGATTTTATGGATTGTTGGCTTATACATTCGGAAAGTCTGAATTTACCAATGCTCAAAATTCCTATGCACCCAGTAGTTGGGATAGTCGTCATATTATCAGCCTTACTGGTGGTAAAAGATTTGGTAAAAACTGGGAATTAGGCATTAAATACCGCTACCAGTCAGGATTGCCAGGTACTCCATTTAGTCCAAACTCCGATCTAGCTGTCAATTGGGACAGAAATTTTGCAGGAATTCCCGATTATAGTCAGATCAATACGCTTCGCTATGGCGCTTTTGGTGCTTTGGATCTACGATTGGACAAAAAATGGTTTTTCAAAGGTTGGGATCTCAACTTATATTTGGATTTGCAAAACGTGACAGCCGCAGCTGTAGCAAGAGATGTATTAGTACTAGACAGACCATTGGACGCAGAAAATAAGCCTATCGGTGGACCTATCATCGTAAATCCTGATCAAGCGCCTGAGTTGTGGCGTTATAAAGTAAAATCTATCAATGATAGCACAGGTACTTTGTTGCCTACTTTAGGTGTTGTTATTAGTCTATAAGGTTTGGAAGGTTTTCAGTGGTGATTGCAGGTTGTTTTTTTCTGAAAAACTTGTAAATGTAATCAAAAACACCTTTGGGATTGAAACTGATATCACGGATCGCCATGATGGTAAATAAAATGGCCCACGGTGTCAGCATAAGACATGGCATCCACGCTGCCTGAACGCCACTCATAGCATCAGACCTAACCAGTTTTTCACCATATATCGTACTGATAATGAATATCATATAAAACATTATTGCGACAAGCAGCGGGTATCCATAGCCACCTTTGCGGATGATGCTGCCCAATGGTGCACCTATGAAAAGAAAAATGATACATACCATAGCCCAGCTGTATTGCTGATTCAATCTCAATTGGTATTTCTGATATTGCTTGTCATAATCTTGATTTGCATTATGTGCTTGCAATAACTCTTCACGTGCTGCAGATAAATCGCCTTGAGCTCTGAACATTACATCCCGAATATCTGCAGAATCGATCGAATTTATAAAATGATTTCCTTTCACAAAATCAAAGTTCTTATCCTGCTTGATCAATCTTTTTGCTGGCAATTTCACATCCTGTTTTGATTTTTTTATTGCATTTTGAAGTGCATTTTCTGCAATAATTCTCTTTTGAACAAATGATGGTTCATTGCCCAAATTTGCTGAAGTGTTTTCTGGTTTCGAAGGGATTGAATTGATTGCCGTGTCTGCTTGTGCCGTACCACTTTGCACTATGACATTTTGGGGTGATCCGCCGATTTGCACGATTTCGTTTTCACCTTGGATAATATTTGGGGTCTCTTTTTTTATTTGTATATCTTTAAAGGTAAATAGCAGGGCATTTTTGTTGTTTATTTTTTCATTATTTTCTCTGATATGCATGCTGAATGAGTCAATAGCATTGATAAGCTGAACAGAATTCATCATTTGTTCACGATCTCTATTGAAATTCAATAATCCATCTTCACCTTCAAATACGCTCATATCGAAAGTTTTTGACCATTTGTCAAAATACATTCTCGTAAAAGGTCGCTCTGATTTATTGGAGCCTAATTTTTGTTTTTCCTCGCCTTCCTGATAACTGATGCCTGTATCCAATTCCATGACAAAATACTTGCCTTCCATAGCCGTGTACATCTTTCCGCCTTTGGCTGAATACAAGCGGATGAGACTTTTGTCATTGGGTGTATGGTCGTAAATCAATACATCATGAATATCTCTTTTGTTGTCATCTATCTTATCTACCCGAATGATCGTTTCATTAAAAGCATCATTAAAAATCCCTTGCTCAATAGCCAAAGCAGATTTTTGTTTTTTGATGGCAATAAATCGTTTGTTGAATTGCAGAACAGAAGCAGGCTTGAGAAAATTGGCTGCAAGAATAGAAAACAAGCCAATCCCAAGAGCTATCACCATGCTGGGCCGCATGACACGCAATAATGATACGCCAGCTGATTTCATACTCGATAATTCATGTTTCTCGGCCATATCACCGAATACCATAACCGATGAGATCAAGATGGTAATAGGTACAGCCATTGGTATCAAGGTCACTGCATGGTAAAAAATCAACTCTTGTATTTCTAATATAGATAATCCTTTGCCTAAGATTTCATCAATGTATTTCCACAAAAACATCATGATCAGTACGAATGTCGCTATAAAATAGGACAAAATCGCCGGACCAATAAAACTGGTGGAAATAAGCTTATCTATTTGCTTCAACTCTGTATTCTGATATTTTCTGTTGCAAAAGTAGGCAATTTTATAATCAATACAATGGTAGATTGACTTAGCAACTCATTTTAAGATATATTTAATGTTTTGTTATCTTTGCAGCACCACCATTTCAATTTACCACAATTTGACGTTAGATAGCATAAAATTGACCCAATTTCGCAATTATGCGTTTACTTCATTGCATTTTCATCATCAAGTCAATGCGCTTACTGGTATGAATGGTATGGGAAAAACCAATGTGCTCGACGCGATTTATTATCTATGTTTGGGTAAAAGCTATTTTACATCATCGGACAAAAACATAATCAAACAAGAAACTGACTTCTTCAGAATAGAAGCATCTATTGACCTAAAGGAGCGCACAGAAAAGGTAGTCATAAAATCAAAAGCAGGTAGCCGCAAAGAGATAGAAATTGCTGGCAAAAAGGTAGAAAGAATTAGTGACCACGTAGGTAGATTCCCATGTGTCATTATAGCACCAGATGATGTTCAAATGATGCTCGATGGCAGCGAAGAAAGACGCAACTTCCTTAATAATACCATCGTACAAACCGAGAAGGATTACCTAGAAGATCTATTGCTGTACAATGCCTTGCTCAAGCGTAGAAACATGGTATTGAAATCATTTTCGGACCAAAAAAGGGTCGATGACTTGCTACTTGAATCCATATCGTCTGCTATGTATGCGCCTGGGCAACGTATCCACGAAAGACGAAAACTATACACCGAACAAATGATGCCCGTATTTACAGACATTTATCGTGAGATATCCAATGATCGGGAGAAATGCAACATCAGATACGAAAGCCAATTGGCAACGGATTCACTCCAAAATCTTTTTACCAAAAACAAAGACAAAGACTTGATCCTGACTAGGACAACACAAGGCATCCACAAGGACGATCTGATCTTTACGATGAATGATGAGCCACTCCGAAATTATGCTTCACAGGGTCAACTTAAGTCGTTTGTACTTGCATTGAAACTGACGCAATATCATCTATTGCAGATGCACACTGGTATGCCGCCAATTTTATTACTTGATGATATTTTTGATAAGTTAGATCCGTACAGAGTGCACCAATTATTGGCCATGCTGATTCAAAAAGACTACGGTCAGTTATTCATCACAGATACACAGCCTGATAGAATTATCAAAATCTTGCAAGAGATTGGAACTGATTACTACAATTTCCATGTTGATAATGGAAGTGTACAACTTTTTTCTTCAGAAAATACCCATGACCATGCGCCACAATGACAAAAACATCAAAGAAGTCCTCAACGAATATCTCGCTGCCAACGCCAAGGTAGCGAAAGGATATTATACCTCGCATATCGACGAAATCTGGAAACAAGAAATGGGCCCAATCATCTCAGGCTACACCAGCAAGTTATATTTCAAAGATGGATTGCTCAAAATCTACTTGACATCGGCACCATTGAAAAAAGAACTATCTATGTCCAAATCCAAAATAATTGAAAATCTGAATGCTGCACTTGGTACCAACCTGATCACCGAAGTGGAAGTGTATTAAGAATGGCGTAAAATTCATTAATACAATATCATTGCTTAATATTTAGAGTTATTGAATTCTCATAGTAAGCGAAGTAAATCAAAACAATAGGCTTATAAATTTGTATTTTACATTATTACTACCTTGGATATGCAGATTTATAAATTATTACTTAATTTTGTAATAAAAATAAATATGTCAGCAATTGTAATCCGTGCAGATAAAAAAAGCAATAAGATACTTTCTGATCTTGCCAAAAAACTTGGGGGAAGTGTAATTGACCTTAAAGATGATCAATATGAAGATATTGCATTAGGTAGGTTGATGGATGAAGTGAAAACAAATGAGACAGTGGACAATGAAATGATCATGAAGAAATTAAAACTACAATGATTATTGAGTTTGATAAATCTTTTGAAAAGTCTCTAGAAAAAATAAAATCCAAGTCTGTCTTTGAAAAGATTGAAAAAATAATACTGACATTTGAATCTTTAACATCTATTGATAAAATGCCCAATGTGAAAAAACTCTCTGGCTTTAATAATTACTATCGGATCAGAATGGGGGATTATAGAATTGGGGTTGAAGCATTAGATGGAAATGTTGTAAGGTTTATAATAATTGCCCATCGAAAGGATATTTACAAATATTTTCCTTAACTTACGATGGTCGCAGTAACGCTAAAGACGTTATAAAATTCATGCTAAAGCTTGGTTCATTCCTACTCTTTATACTTCTCCACAATCACTGAAAATGCAGGCAAAAAGGCTACAGGACATGTTTTGTTGCGGATGCGGGTGACCAAGATACCATTCAAAAATCGAAGGATTGCATCAGACTTATGATACCAAGGTGATGACCCAAAATTTTGATAAACACTTTCGTCGTGTACTGAAGTATTTTCAAAAAGTGACCAGTATCTGGCATTGGCACTTGCTGTGATGATAAATTCTGGATAATAAGACAACGAATATCGGTATGCACCACCACGTTCGTTCAACTGTTCGAAAAACCAACTTTCTTCAAAAGGCATTCGTCCGTGATAGGCAGGCCCAAGTCTGGTGCCCGTTTCTGCAATAAACTTGAGTTGGTCTTCGGTCAAAAATATTTTTACAAATTTTTTATCATCTGGTTTCAATCTCATAAACGTAAACAAATATGCTGTGTAACGACTCTTTTTGTGGTAATGGTCGTTTCTTTTGCTCCATTGGTCACCATCAAATTTATTGGGTATCAATGCGGGCAATGAGGTGAAGTCCAATGTATCAAAATCTGCTTCGCTACATGTGATGAAGTTGTTTTTGATATCCCATTCGCCATCATACCAAAGGAAATCACGCTGATCGGGCATCCAAAATGGTGTGGTACAAGCATCAAAATCTGGACCGATGTCCACGCTTTCACAATAATATGAAAATAAGCCTTCGGCTATCTTGCCCTTGGCTATATTTTCGATTCGAGTCATGATGACTTCCTTCTCCATCCTATTGTAGGTGAAACCAACAGAAATCAATGCATATCTTACTGCCTTTGCGGCAATTTGTTGATATACATCTGATGGTACATCTACGATGATGACTTCTTTCCTGTCCACGATGCTGTTTTCACATAATCAAGCAGCCCATTTACATTTATTCGTTGGTGACGACTAGCTTATATGTCTTGCCGCCTGCCCTGATGAAGTAAAATCCCGAAACAAGATTCTGGATTTGAATGGTTTCGCCAGATTCCGCCGATGTTTCTCTCACCTTCGTACCATTTACCGTATAAACCTGAATATTAGCTTTTGCATCATTACTATTATGAATAAATAACTGGCCAGACGACGGATTTGGATAAATGGTCAATGTATTTGTCAAAATCTCTTCAGCAGATGAGATTCCTTGATTGTTTTTGCCAAAAGTATGGTCACCAATCACAAAAGGTCCTGTGCCATTGGGTATTCTTGCAGCCGATTTATTGGCCGTTTGCTGTCCAAAGGTCAAACTATCTATTACCACTTGATTTTTGTCTAAAAGATAGATTGACTCACCACTTCCAGATAATTTAAAATTGGCGTGCAATGAACCTTGAGTCCCATCTTCGTCAGCCCATATAACGAGATAGCCATTTGCTTTGATAGTCGTTCCTGCAAGAAACTCAAATTTGGTCAAATTATCCTTAGAGTCCGTCAAAAAATAACCCGATAAATCTACGTCATTTGACGTTGTGTTGTAAAGCTCTATCCAGTCTTCAGTTTCACCATTTTCATCGGTAATGATACCTGTATTGGATGCCATAAATTCATTGATGACAACGGTCTTGTCAGATGCAACTTGAGCTTCTACCGTATATATCATCAATTGATGTTCGGCGCCACTTGGAAAATAACTCCTTGTTTTAGGTGTGTTATTGCCAATAGCCTCGATGTAAAATCGGACTAATGTACCTGCTTCAAAGTTCGGAAGATTCGCCGTATAATTACCATCATTGGCCACATCATCGCCATTTTGACCATCATCAGCCATCGACTTTGCGGTAAATACACCCGAAAATCCACCACAATAATGCAGATTGACCGTTTGTAATCCGTCCGCAAAACTTACCTTGCTGACAACCTTAACTTCATCTCCAGCTACAACACGATTTGAAGCAATATTATTTACTTTGTATTGGGTTTCACCTATCGTAGGTCCGACAACTTTTACCTCTGCATTGGCCAAAAGATTAGCTTTCCTATTTTTGATATAGTTTTTCAATACTGTAAGCTCAGAAACATAAGCGGTATTGGATGTACCTTTTTTGGTATCGGCCTGTACACCTGTTCTTATCAATCCATCATATTTATCAATTAGCGCATTGACTTCTGTTTCGTTAAATAAATCATTGATAATCGTCCGCATGTGGGCGAGATATCTTTGTCTGAATGCAGGGACAGCGAGCAATTTATTGAGCAATGGATAATTGACTTTTGCTTCATTGTAAAAAGGTGACCAAGTGACATGTGCGGTCAGCAATGTGCTATTGGCATCATAGTCGTAGGTCGCCCATCGTTTTGTTTCTGCATCTTGGTGGATGTAATAATCCATTTTACCTTTATACACATAACTATCATCATCTCCGAAAGCGATTTCGCAAGCCAAATGCCACAAGATCTTATCTATATCAAAGACTTTGGGTGCTTCAGTTTCTAAGTAAACGCCACTGTTATTGAGCACATTACAAGCTTTGACTAGCTCTTGCCACGGTTGGTCGCTTGCATCAGAACTCTTGAGCGTATAGTATTTTTGATATAACGCTGTATCTGCTCCGAGGTAGTTGATGCCGGCAGTACCATCGCCCCATTGTCCGCCGCCACCTGGGCCACCACCAGGGCCGCCGCCAGTAGAACTTCCATCTGGTACATCTGCACGTATATTAATTCCATTATTGGATTCAAACCATTCTTCCAAAAAGTCCTTGTTTTGTTGCTGCACATTCAGGTAAATGCCCCAATCTTGGTCATTAAGATAGACACGAACAAAATTAGCTTTTGCAGACGGACTGTGTTTTCTAATTTGATGGTAATACAAGACTTCACGCATGAAAGAAGCATCTTGAAAAGCATTATTGAGATTCAAACTATTATAGCCCAAAAGCGCCTGATCCTTGTAGGCGTCGGTAGAGATAGAAAACGACTTCTTTTGTGTCGTATTCATGAAATAGGATGTCTGACCCTTGAAGCGTATTCCAACACTGTCTAGTGTGATGTCTTTGTACTTGATCTTACATGGAATATCTATTTTCGCATTATAATTTTGAGTCAATAGTGTCCAATAGTTGGATTGTGTAAAATAAATTCGCATCTCTTCGACTGTGGATTCATCATACAAGCCATCGGAAACCTGGTCTCCAGCTATCAAATATTTTCCATCATCACTTTTTCTCCACTGTGCAGGCAAGTTTTGGCTATAAGATTGGGAAAGACCCAGAAACACGGTAACCACAAGTAAAATCAAACGCATATACATATTTTTAAAATCAGATAATTATAAATCAAAGTATCAAAGCTACATTTTGTACTCAAAAAAAACCATAAATATATAATTTTTCCATTGCTCAATATGAATTTCCTAAATTTGGTTTAGTTTCTTAGATTTTATTTTTCAAATATACCCATAAATTTGGTAGATCTCGCATCCAAAGATGAACCTATTAATAATTTTATTGTTAACTTGCTGAAAATTTAATTTAAAATAAATTCCAACTATATGAGCCTTAAACCTGGCGATATCGCCCCATCATTTACATTGAAATCTAGTGATAAAACCGATGTTTCACTCAGTGATTATAAAGGAAAAAATGTTGTTGTCCTCTTTTTCCCATTAGCATTTACAGGTGTGTGTACCACTGAATTGTGTTCTATCAGAGACAACAAAAAGGATTATGAAAATTTGCAAGCTGAGGTGCTTGCCATTTCGGTTGATTCCTTATTTACATTGAACAAATTTAAAGAAGTCGAAGGGTACAATTTCCCACTTTTGTCAGACTGGAACAAGGAAACTGCCGCAGCTTATGGCGCGCTTTATGATGAATTTGTACTCGGTATGAAAGGTGTAGCCAAGCGTTCTGCCTTTGTCGTGGACAAGGAAGGAAAAATAAGATATGCCGAAGTTTTGGAAAATGCCGGAGAACTTCCTAATTTTGTTGCCATAAATGAAACTTTACAGACACTTGTATAGTTTTAAGCATTAAAATGGATTTTTAATCAAGTATGAATACCGGAATAAAATTTGACGAATTAGAAGACATCTTGGTAGAAGATGAAGTGACTTCAGGCTTGAAATCACAACTTATAGTATATAATGATGATTACAATACTTTTGATTGGGTGATACAATGCTTGATGGAAGTATGCGATCATACGCAAGAACAATCAGAACAATTGTCTATTTTGGTGCACTTCAAGGGCAAAGCCACCGTCAAAACTGGTACGATGACTTTGTTGAAGCCCATGAAAGATGCCTTGATAGAACGTGGACTTTCTGCTGTGATCGAGTCATTGGTAGAAGATTAAATAAAATTTAACATACAATAAAAGGTGGTTTCCTGCTTGGGTTCCACCTTTTTTTTTGCCCTTTAGTCCGTAACAATGTATTATTATTTAGATAGTCAAATAGCCTTTCCACATCCAGATGCTGTCAAGCCATCAGGTATCTTGGCTATTGCGGGCGATCTTTCTATTGAACGCTTGCTACTGGCTTATCAATTTGGCATTTTCCCTTGGTACAATGACAACGAACCAATCATCTGGTGGTGTCCGAAACCGAGATTTGTTATCTTCCCCGAAAAGGTGAAAGTAGCCAAGAGCATGAATGCCTACTTTAATCAAAATAAGTTTCAAGTCACTTACAACCAGCATTTTGAAGATGTGATCAGGTATTGTCAGCATGTACCGAGACATGGACAGGAAGGCACATGGATCAATGAAAATATCGTACAATCTTATACCCAACTATCGAAATTAGGCTATGCGCTCTCAGTAGAAGTTTGGGATGGAGACCAATTGGTTGGTGGATTATATGGTGTGATGCTTGGTAAAGTTTTTTTTGGCGAATCCATGTTTAGTCTCAAGAGCAATGCTTCAAAATTTGGTTTTATCACCTTAGCTCGTAAGCTCGTCAATGAAGGATTTTATGTAATCGATTGCCAACAGCCAAATGCGTATTTACAAAGTCTCGGTGGCGAATTTATAGGTGGCGACCATTTTCAGGATATTTTGCGTAAGAATAGAAAGGAGTGGTTGGCGGAAAATGAAAAAACAATTTTATACTAATAGCTATTTTTGGTAGTATATATTAATTTATACGTTTTATATTAACAAAAAAAAAAACTTTATTTCCCTAATTTATTGAATTTTAATACAATATTTACAAAATAATTTTAGTTTTTTAGAATAAAGCATATCTTTGGTTATTGCCTTGAATTGAGATTAATAAAAACAATAATTTTTTTAACAACTTGAATTTAAAATTATGATTACAAAAAATTTAATGTGGTTATGGATAGTTGTGCTTGGTACAAGTTGTTATAACCCTGGCGAAAATAGCAATACACAAACACGAATCCCGGTATATTTTTCTGAGTTTACAGTAGGGGAAGTACAGCATAACCAAAAAATACAATTGCCAAATTTCAAAATGGGCAAACTTGATACATATATTCTGACATTGGAACCTTATAATGGTGTACATTTACATAGCGACTACAATGAGGATAGCAGTGAAATCTTTTGGAATTTTTCTGGCATTACAGACTTTACTATTTCTGAAAAAAACCTTACATTTAAAATGATGAAAGATGTTTTCACAATAGACATATCCAATGTAAACGCTCCTAAACTTATATCCAAAATAACTACCAATAACATTGATGTGAATAGCCTAAGTCCTTTTAGATTAGATGGTTCGTTTGAGTGTGTGGATCCATCCAAAGGATATATTAAAAACTGGATCACGAAAGAAGTTTTCGACCCCAAATGCTGGAAGTAAATCAACCATTATAAACCATATGAAAAATCAAAATATCATGAAATCAATCCCTATAACTGTTTACATGCTTGTCTTTGTGTTA
This sequence comes from uncultured Saprospiraceae bacterium, assembly GCA_937952155.1. GTDB lineage: Bacteria > Bacteroidota > Bacteroidia > Chitinophagales > Saprospiraceae > OLB9. The sequence goes on along the minus strand of CALFYH010000108.1, from coordinate 14,007 downwards.
ATATCTTTACCAAAAATATGGTGTCAAGATGAAAATACTGATTTCTATCAAAAGGACAAAGTAGGAATCACCTTATCCTCATTAGCTAATGTATATCAAGGCGTCCAGTTTAACTTTGCTAAAGGCATCAATGAGAATATGGATTTTAATACAGAGCTTGGATATATCTTTAGTGCCGATAATCGTGAATCATGTAATGGCTACAGGATCCGCATCCAACCTAGATTTAGAATAAGCGATGATCCTACAAAATATAAAATGTATGTATCTCCACTTATACAATTTCGATATTCAAATTCTGCGGTAGAAAATATATTTAGCCGATACTATGGCGCTTATCATGAACAAATAAAGCATTCTGAAGTCAATAAGATGTTTAGTTTTGGTGCGATGCTTGGCAGGTATTTTAGATTGAACGACAAGTTTTATGTCAACTTAGCGGTAGGTTTAGGATTGAATTTTGAAAATATCAGATTCCCTGATGTTCCTGCTGATGCCAAATGGCAGGCAGAGTTTCAAGATATCTTTTTATCGTTTTATGGTGTAAGTGATCATGAAGAAGGCAACTATAAATCTATTTTAATGATCTATCATTTGAATGTCTTCTATAAAATTTGATTGATTCTTTTTTGGATTTTTGACTAAATTTTTATATCAATAGCTATGTTCATATAGGCTCAAAATATCCAGTCTTAGTATTTTTTTGAACTTTATCCCAATGATGATATCTGCCATTCATAGCGATATAAACACCATGCGGCAATGTTTGTGCAAATGCTAGCGCTGCCCCTAAATTGAAAAACCCATCAGAAGAAGTACCAAAAGCATACGGTATCATAGCGCCGGTAATGATGATGGTCTTCGGTATATTTTGCTTTGCTAGTGCAGCAGCTGTTTGCACCATGGTATCCGTACCGTGGGTAAGTACGATGCGTTTGTAATCGCTTTTTTTGCAACTATAAATGATGATTTCTCGATCAGCTTCTGACATTTGAAGACTATCGATCATCATCAGCGTTTTTATATCTACATCAAGCGTACTTCTACCTCTTTCGAACATCTCAGGCAGGTGCGTATCTTTAAAATATAATTGTCCAGTGATATAATTATATTCCTTATCGAATGTACCACCAGTAATGAAAATCTGTATTTTGTTGCTATCTGACATGGCAAGGTTTGGGTTATGCTCGCAAAAGTACACAAAAATAAAAAAAATGACCCCAATTATTACATTGGAATATTTCCATGTTTTCTATTAGGTGTTAAAACTTTCTTGTTTTCAAGCATGGAAAAGGATTTGATTAATTTGCGTCTTGTATCTCTTGGTTCTATTACTTCATCAATAAATCCTCTAGCAGCAGCACGATATGGATTCGCAAATTTCTCTTGATATTCTCGTTCTTTTTCTAAAAGCTTAGCGGCTGGATCGTCTGATTTTGCGATTTCATTTTTGAAGATGATCTCACTTGCACCTTTTGCACCCATTACAGCAATCTCAGCAGTAGGCCAAGCATAGTTCATATCAGCGCCTATATGTTTGGAGTTCATTACATCATACGCACCACCATAAGCTTTCCGCGTTATTAAAGTCACTCTGGGCACTGTAGCATCACTGAATGCATACAATAATTTGGCACCATTGGTGATGATACCATGCCATTCTTGATCAGTGCCAGGCAGAAATCCAGGTACATCTACCAAGACAAGGAGTGGAATATTAAAGCAATCACAAAACCGGACAAATCGCGCACCTTTTTTTGAACTCTCGACATCCAATACACCTGCTAAAGAATAAGGTTGATTGGCAACAATTCCAATACTCTTACCAGCCAATCTAGCAAATCCCACAACGATATTTTCTGCATAATCCTTGTGAATTTCGAAAAAACTTTCATCATCCACAATCCCTTGAATGATTTCTTTCATATCATAAGGATGCATGGAGTTTTCGGGTATCAATCCTGTCAACACATCTCTGTATTCTTCGCTTAATGTATAAGTAATATCTTTGGCTTTTTGCTGACAGTTTTGCGGCATGTAGCTAAGCAATTTCTTTAAATCACGAATACACTCAAGGTCATTTGGAGCCGTGAGATGGGTAACACCGCTTTTGGTTGAATGTGTCGAAGCACCACCTAGATTTTCAGAAGTCACTTCTTCATTAGTTACTGTTTTCACTACATTGGGACCAGTCACAAACATATAAGACGACTGCTCGACCATGATGATAAAATCTGTAATAGCTGGAGAATAGACCGCACCACCTGCACAAGGTCCCATGATGGCTGACAACTGCGGAATCACACCAGATGCTTTGGTATTTCTATAGAAGATATCTGCATAACCACCAAGGCTATCCACGCCTTCCTGGATCCTTGCACCACCAGAATCATTAAGGCCAATGACAGGAGCGCCATTTTCTATAGCAAGATCCATGATGCGACAAATTTTCTGGGCATGAGTTTCAGAAAGTGCGCCTCCGAAAACCGTAAAATCCTGTGCAAATACATAGACTAAACGACCATCTATGGTACCAAAACCAGTAACTACACCATCTCCTAGAAATTGCTGTTTTTCCATACCGAAATCATATGATCGGTGTTCCTTAAGCATGCCTATTTCTTCGAAGGAATTGCGGTCCATAAGCAATTGAATTCGCTCTCTGGCAGTAAGTTTTCCTTTATCGTGTTGCTTCTGGATTCTATCTGAGCCGCCACCTGCTAAAGCCGCATTTTGTTGAGCACGGAGTTTTTGGATTTTATCTTGCATTACTTGATTTTAAGATTTGCAAATTTAATTCATTTGATTGATCTCGCCAATTTTTTAATTTTAATACAATATAATATTTTAAAATACAAATTTAATAAAATAATATGCTGAATTATCATAAGTTTTTCCTAATATTGTGACGTAAAGGTTCTTTAATGTAAAATAAATAAATTTTTTAATTATTAAAATAGTAAGTTATGGATTTTAAAAAATTGATTATCAGTAGTTTAGCTGGCGGATTGATGTATTTTATGTTGGGCTATTTGTTTTACGGTGTTTTATTTACCAACATCTATCCACCTTCTGACAATGAAAACCTGTTATTGGTATTTCTAGGATGTCTTACATTTTGTATATTGCTTGCATATGTATTTTTACAATGGGCACAAATTTCTGACCCAGTATCTGGTGCTAAATCTGGTGCAATAATTGGTTTATTATATGGCGCAAGTATGAACTTTTTTATGTATTCGTCTCAGGTGCCAAATTACACCAATATGATCACTGATATCGTCATCAATGGTATCATGGGTGCAATTGCTGGAGCCGTAATAGCTTTTGTAATTGGTAGATTCAAGTGAATTAAATCTTACAGCACCAAAATTTTAAAATTAACTATTGAAAACAAATTTTGAAGTTCGAATCTTAGTCAAAATATGATTTTGAATGACAAGTCATTTATCGATAAAATATTTAAAATTTGTATTAAACCACTCATTATTCGAAATTCGTAAATATCACATCATCATGTGACAAGGTTTTTGGCAGCCTATCCCATTTTTGTTATATTTTTGTTCTAATAAATCCAAATATACGATCATGGACAAGAAATTATTTTACACACTAACCAGTCTGTTATCGATATTAATGTGTACCACAGCATCCTTTACACAAGAAAACAAAGGACATTTACCTAAATTATTGGCCATTTCACCAAATTTTCAGCATATTTCAAGCCGAGATGTTCATGATTTCTGGTCAAAAAACAACAATCAAGATAGAAATACAAATCCTTGGGAATCAATTGGTCCTACGGAAGTTTTGTCAAGTGAAGGTATAGATTTTTTGGTTTCTGGTAGAGTCAAACATATCGACTTCGTCCGTGACAATCTTATCAGATTTGTATCAGCAAGTGGTGGACTTTTTGAAGCTCGAAAGACTGCAGGAAAATGGGAAATCAAAAATATGAGCGAACATCAAGTAACCACTACTTGGGGCGGCGCTTCTGATACATCGCCATTTGATGAAAACCTTGTACTTTATGGTACTGGGGATCATATTTATAGGAGATGCACAGGTCTCTGGCGAACAGTCGATGGTGGTTCTTCTTGGAATCAAATATCCACCGAAGCAACATATTTTCATGATATTGTATTTAGCAAAACAAATACTAAAGTATGGGCATCAGGCAATGCCGTAATTTCATCTACAGATCAAGGCATAACTTGGAAGACGCATTTGAAAGGTGATTTCTCTTCTTTAGTGATCGATCCTATGCAGCCAGATACGGTGTATGTGGGTGATTTTGGCAAAGGCATCTTTAGGTCTTTTGATGGAGGCAATACATGGATCAAGTTGAATGGTGGCTTACCTATAGATGATTTCGGCAGGATCGAATTGACTATTTGTGATATCTTTCCCAATGTGCTGTATGCATCATATTGTAATGCCCAATATGGAACAAAAGGCGTGTGGAAAACTACAAATTATGGTGAGACATGGACTCAGTGTCAGATTCTAAATTCTCTTTATGAACCTGATGCAAAAATACATCTAAGTGCTGGTGATTTTCATTCTATGATAAGTGTATCCCCTGTCAATCCTAATCAAGTAATTGTAGGTGGATGGTGGTATGTTATTTCCAATGATGGTGAAACATTTATTGGGCCAAATTCTTGATCACATGAAGACTACCATTATGCTACATGGGATGATACTGGAACACGTGTTTTCATGGCTACTGATGGTGGTGTCAGTTATATGGATTTTGATCATATAACGATATTCGAAGACAATGTCCCTAAAATAAAAAAAGATTTGATGAAGGTACCAACACTTCAATTTGTTAGTGTTTCAGCCTCCAAAGGATCAAGAATGCTAGTCGGTGGCACTCAAGATAATGGGTTTATTTTTTATAATTCAGAGACCGGTGCTTGGTATTACAATCATGGAGATGGAGGCGATGTTTCTGCCCATTTTATAGAAGATCATGTATTTCATGGAACTTTAGGTTTCTCTGGTCAACCTTTGGCCTTCACAAATATTGGTAAGATAGATCAAGGGTTAAATAACTTCTATGATATTAATAATGGCCTTCGCCCATGTGATGAATGGTTCAGAAGAGTTGGTACCGCATTTGGTGATCAGTTAACATTATTGACACAAACATACAATACCTTGTATCTGTCCACCAATTTTGGTTTTGTGTGGACACCTGTAGACTTTGATGGATTTGATGCAGAAAGCATTAATACAATCCAACCAACGACTGAATCAAATCCAAAAATCTTTATATCAGGTAATGGAAGCCCAACTACTTCAGCTATAAAATTTGATCCAATCAGCTACCAACATACCTTTATTTCTGATGGATTACCAATAGTGAAAGGTATTAGTTGGCCGCAAGTGTATGTCAGCCCATCACCAGATATGAAACATAAAGTTTTTGCCTTTATGCATTCCTATTCTAATAATACCAACGGAGCAAAAGTATTCGTCTCCAATGTAGAAAGCATTGCTTGGAAAAATATTACAGGAGACTTACCTGATGTACCTATTACAACGATGGTTGTACATCCGCAAAACGAAAATTTCATCCTAGTAGGTACAGACGGCTTTGGTGTTTTCGTTACTGAAAATGGTGGTAAAAACTGGTCGCCATACAATGCCAATCTGCCCAAAGGAGGATTGATCACAGATTTTGATTATCAAACAGTAAATGATACCTTAAATGTAATTATGGCCACCTATGGTAATGGGCTATATAAATCACCACTTCCGCCTGGTTTGGTTTCTACCAATGACACACAAATTGATGCAAAAAAACTTCGTATCACTTATGCAAATGGTCAAGCAATTATCCACCTTAAAGATAAAATCACAGACAAAGCCAGTATCAAAATATACGACATCAATGGACGGCTGATCCAAGTATTTAATGATTTTGATCGCTTAGATTACGGACTAATAAGTGTAGATATACGTCAACTACCAATGGGTATGTATATTGTAAACTTGACGGACAAAGACAAACAATATGCTGGCAAAATGGTGGTGGTAGATTAATTCATTATTCAACATACCTAATTTTAAATTTTCAAATTAATACTAAAATCATGAAAAACCCAATCTTTTACTTTCTAATTATTAGCTTTTTATCTTGTGACCCAAAGGTGGATTGTACAAATTGTTCCACATCTATCAAAGGTTATGAGATTATTGTAAAAGAAACAACAGTGAATGGACAACAAATGAAACAATTAATTACCGAGTGTCCTGATGGTAAAAGAATATTAAGTTGTGGCTGGAGTGCATTGGATAGTACCTCTGCAATAATGGAAGGCCAAGCTACATATTCTGAACCTAGTTTTGATGGAAAAAATTGGATGGTTAATGTTAAACTTACCAGTGCTTACAATCCAGAATGGAAACGCAGGATGAGATGTGTTTGTGCTGAAATTGATGAATAAGTCATGTATTATACACAATTCCTAGATGAATATTTTATATAACAACAATGCATAACTAAAAGATGAGTATATGCCATTATATGGAAAGTTATTTTGTTTCAATACCAACATTCATCATTCTACAATCAAAATTAAAAAATTTCACATGATCATGTGACACGGTTTTTGCCACCCATATATTTTTTGGTTGTAACTTTGTTTCAAATTATGTTATTATGGAGGACATTCGTGTTGCAATATACGAGGATAATAGCACCCTAAGAGAAGTATTGTCAACCATCATAAAAGATGCGGAGGGATTTGCTTTGATTGGTGCTTACGATCAGTGCATTGATGTAGTCCAAAACAGCAGTAAAAACCAGCCAGATGTAATCCTCATGGACATAGACATGCCTGGTATGAGTGGTATCGAAGGTGTAAGAGCTTTAAAACCATTATTTCCAAATATTGAAGTCATTATGAATACTGTCTTTGATGATGATGATAGAATATTTCAGGCACTTCAGGCAGGAGCAACTGGTTATCTTTTAAAGAAAAATTCACTCTTAACATTGCTGAATAGTATTCGGGATGTGCATAATGGCGGAGCACCTATGAGTCCTTCTATAGCTCGTAAAGTACTACAATTGCCATTTGCTAAAGGCAATTCAAAGCAAGAAAATAATCTTACTGAAAGAGAATTATTGATTTTAAATCTCTTGGCAAAAGGGTATAGTTATAAATTGGTAGCAGCAGAAATGATTTTGAGCATAGACACTATTCGTTCCTATGTGAAAAGGATTTATGAAAAATTGCATGTTCATAGCGTAACAGAAGCTGTTCACAAAGTTTTCATAGATAAATAATCATGCCATCTTACCTATTAGAAAAATCATAGTATTGTTATTTTAAAATTAAATTCATATTCAAATAATCACTTTCAATTAATTCATAAAACTCCTATAATGTTACAAATTACCAAACGATTCATAGCGCTGATTTTCGTCATTTTTTTTATTAATAATACTGTTTTTGGGCAAAAAGAGTGTAGGGAAATAGGTATCAATCTTTACTTCAATAAATACTGGACAAAGGAAATGCCGTTTGCAGATTTGATGCTACAGGCTAGTGAGTGGCTAGATGAAGATTTACATCCTTTTGAGAATAATAATTCAGGATTTTCTGCTGTCACTGGATATCCTTATAGTATCCCAGTTAATCAAGATGGAATTACACACACACTAAAACGTATTATTTGTCTTGACAATAACGGTATACATCCATCTGGTAACTACACCTTGCTATATGAAGGTACTGGATCTATTTCATTAGAGGGAGAAGATGTGGATTTCCTTGTATCAGAGACGGCTTCTACCAAAGTATATCAAATATCTCCAAAGGATAAAGGTGAAATTTTGTTACACATTACTAAATCAGAAATTACAGATCCAATAAGGAATGTAAAGCTCATGCTTCCTAATACAAAAGCAGAAGAAGATATTTTTAACCCTGCATTTCTTGAAAAATTAGCCCCATTTTCCACCATAAGATTTTTAAATTGGACTGAGACCAATATCAATACCATCGAAAGGTGGGAAGATAGAATAACTCCAGAATACTATAATCAAACCACATCCAAGGGTGTAGCGTACGAGTATCTGATATTACTCTGTAATAAGCTAGGTAAAAACATGTGGCTCAATCTTCCGCATGCTGCAAATACACAGTTTCTGCAAAATTTGGCTGAAATGTTAGATAATGATTTAAATAGAGACATTCAGGTATTTCTAGAATACAGTAATGAAGTGTGGAATACAAACCATATTTCTAACCATTGGCTTGCAAATAAAGGCAGCTCTATCCACCCAGAGCATCAATATAAATATGCTTATTTTGCTGGTCAATCTTTTAATTCCTTTAAAGGCAAATTTAATAACCATTCTTTGACTCGGGTCCTTTGTGGGCAACAGGCTTGGGCTGAAGTTGCGCTTAAATCTGCAAAAGGTATGGATTTTTTTAATCTCAATGATTCCTATGATGCGATAAGTTGCACTGGAAATCTATATATTACCGAAAGCGACCGATTATTGGCAGAATCAATGGGGAGTAATCTCACAGTAGATCAAGTGCTGCAGATGCTTGAAAAAAATCTCGATGGTGAAATTATCGAAAACATGTCAAGGCACAATGATATAGCCAAGGTCAATGGTAAACGCCTAATTACCTATGAATCAAGTCCATTTCCCCAAGTGCAATATCCTCAATTTGGTACACCACCACCATATTCAAAAGCTATTTATCAGAGTATTTACGACTCTAGGCTGAAAGATTTGTATCAAAGATGGATGGATGTTATTTTTAATGACTTTGATTTAGAATTAATGATGGGCTTTGTGCTAGCAGATGATAATACATCGCACTATGGAAGTTTTGGGCATTTAGACAATATTTACCAATCTGCTCCTTATACACCAGCGTATCAAGCATTAATTGAATCTTCTTGCCTCACAGAAACAGATGACAGTCCATCTAAAAATTGGAATTCTTTGGCTACTATCTATCCGAATCCTTCCGTAGATGGGAGTTTCCATTTACGATCTCCAAAAACAATATATGGCATAAATCTTTATGATACCTATGGAAGGCTTCTAAAAAGTACGGTATTATCAAATGGACAGGAGCACCTAACAATGGGTATTGAATCCAAAGGATTTTTTATCATCGAAATCATCTATTCAGATGCAACAAAAGAGATGCAAAAAGTGCTTGTTTGGTAAGATGCTTTGATTATGTTTAAAATTTTCTTTGTTGATAATCAATAGGTTATTGCTTTTACATATATGAGTTTATGGTACTAAACTAAGAGATAATTGTGAACTCAGGTTCATAAGATATTGATTATAAGGCAATAAAAAATCAAATATCCGCTCAATTGATTGGAATGGTTACCAAAATTTTTGTCCCGTGCATAGGAGAAGAGTCGATGATGGCTTGTCCACCAATTACTTTCGCCCTTGAGACTATATTTTTGAGACCATTTCCCATATTGATAGTGGTTATATCAAATCCAATCCCGTCATCTTCTAAAGAAGCCACGATTTTGTTTTTTTGTAATTTAATGCTAAAAGTTACGTTTTGTGCTTTGCTATATTTTGCACAATTATTGATTGATTCTTTGAAAATCATATAAAATGCTTGGCGTTTTGCCATTTCTATTGAAATATGGTTGACGTCTTCAGCTATATTAAAGTTGATGTTTACGTCTGCAGGTTCTAAGACATCAAAACATGTAGTTTGAATCTTTTGAATAATATTTGGCAACGTATCATTGCCAGGATTAATGCTCCAGACTATATCAGACATGCTTTGCATCACATACTTAGTTTTTTCTACAATCTGGGGCAATATTTTTTGGCTATTGTCATTTTTTATTATGGCAATTTCCCCTAATAACATAATACTGCTAAGATTGCTTCCCATTTCATCGTGCAAGTCTTTGGAAATTCTTGACCTTAAATTTTCAATTTTCTTTCTTTGCATTTGCTTATATCGATATACCATATATATTGCAATATAGGATGATAACAATACAAGAACAAAAAACCACCAACGTAAATAAAAGGGACTTAGCGAGATGATAGAAAGTGATGAAACCATGCTATCTTTTGGAAACTGATTATTGATTGCTTTGAGTTCCAAATTATATTTGCCAGGGGCCAATTGGCTAATCACCAATTTATGATCATCTCCAATTTCTGACCAAATGGTATCGTGTTCAGATTTCAAACGGTATTGCAATGTGATCAATTGTTGATTTAAGTGACTTGGATAGGTGATATCCATGCTTATGAGAGAATTGACAGAAGGTACTGTAATCTTTCCAGTTTTTAGTACTTCGGTTGTTTGATTTTTTTTGTTGACTAAAATATTACTTAATAAGAATGGTGTTTCTGCAAGTAAGTGCTCCTTGGCTTTCGGCTGATAATAACTAAAAAACTGCCAGCGGTGCGCTGCGATAAGACCCTTTTTTACCACAGATATCCCAAATAAATATAAGTTATCAACTAGACCTTCGCCTTCCTTAAAATATTGTACACTTTCATCTTTGATATTAAACCTGCATAAGCCAGAAGCTCGTGTACAAATCCATAAATGGGTGTCATCATCATAGACTACATAGCTTAGACCTTCATTTGGTAATCCAATTGAACTATCATATATCTTCTTTATTTTGGTTTTAAGATTATACTTTATTAGCTTTCGACTGCTTGTAAAATAAATAGAATTATCGTGATCAAAAAATAAACTATTGATTCTTTCTAATACAGGATCTTCCAGCAAAGACAACTTTTGGAGCGTATCATGGACCATAATATAAATGTTTGTTCCTCCTGCTATAACAGTACCATCGTCCGAACAAGCCACAATATTTAATGATTGCGAATTGTCAGAATGTCTCACAATTGTATGATGATTTTTATTCAAAGCATATAGGACATTATCAGAAACAAACCATAACCGATGTTTATCCGTTGCCATGCTTGATATTCTACCAAATGTGGGATACTTTCCAATAATTTTTGTTTTATGATTTACATCAACTTTTAAGATATTATCGTTGGTCGCTATCCATAAACATGGAACCAAAGAATCATATACAGCCCATACTATTGTTTCATCAGGAAGCGCAAGTATTCTTTTAGAGTTCAATTCTTTTGGGTCAAATAAGAGTATACCATCGTATTCTGTCACGATCACCCATTGATGACCCAGGTATGGAATCTCTTTGACTAGCATTGTCCGTGATGGATATTTATAATTAAAGTTTTGAAATTGTTCATTTTGAATATTAATTTTCGAAATATTAGTTGAAGCTCCCAGATAAATTACTTGGTTTTTGGTCAACAATAATGACAAAATTTGCGTATTGTAAAATTGATTTTTAATTAAGTACTCATTTTGCTTTTTCCTTAATTCTTTCGTAAACATGTTATAATTGTAGATGCCGTCATAGGTTCCTACAAAAATATTTCTATCTGAAATTTCTATCCAATCATTGACAAATTTTTCTGTTGATTTTAGGTCAAATGTGATGGAATCTATTAGTGTACCATTTGTGTCGAATACCAATAATTTATTCTCATTGTTAGTAGCGATAATCTGACCATTATTTAAAGATTTTACTTTTTGAAATCTATTATCTGCAAATGTATTTTGATTGTTATAAGGCTTGAAGGTATAGAGCTGCACGCAATCACCCTTTGAATTACACTTAGAAACTCCAAAATTGGAGCATACCCATATGTCATCATTACTTACATGTGCATATTTTACAATGGATTTTGTAGGAAGTTGATACTCCTTTAGTATCTGACCTGTTTCTTTATTGACTTTCAGGATATCACCAGTGGTAGTTCCAAGATATAGATTGTGATTACAATCATCACCTATCGCAGTAATATTATCGAGGCTTTTATTGTGATAATCAATATTTAGTCTAACAAATCCTATAAATGCAGTATATCGAAATACACCAAAATTACAACTTATCCAAATCTGACCATCAAGATCGGCGTGTATATCGAAGACTTCTATACTTCCTCCTGCTATTTTTTCCAATTGTTTTGTTACATTCCTGAATTTTCTACCATCAAAAATGCCAATACTATTATAGTCTCTAATCCATATTAAACCGCTTCTGTCTTGTACCATTTCAAATACCAACATGTCTAAATCTAACTCTCTAGAAGTATAATTGTACACATTGTAAAACAGCTCTTGGCTAACTGATTTGTAAGCGTACAGTGTCAATATTAGGAATAAAAAGAATCTCAAAGTTTCAATAGATTATTAACATCAAAATTAGAGTTAATTTTCAATATAGGATGCTCAGGGCATGATAAATTTGTATTGCTAGGTTTTTTTTAATATCATATCAATCCAAAAGTCAATTGTTTTCTGCCTCAATAAGAAAAAAATTCACATCATCATGTGATACGCCATTTTATACCACTCTATTCGATTGATTTATTTTTGCATTGGTAATAACATATTATTGTGATGAAAGGCACTCATTTTTTATATCTCAAGACGATCAAAATGGAAACATTATGTAAATTAATTTTAGCACTCATTTTATTTCTTTAACAAATCACCCAATGTTGCTTTTTTGATGCATCTTCTGCCTATAGTTTGTCCATGATCTTAATAATTTATTGTACCCCTTAGAATTTTCACATGATTATGTGATAGCCCTTTTTTTTTTAAATTTATATACCAACCATACTTTTGTCATGTTAAATCTCACTATTATGATAAAGCATATTTTTACAATTATTTCTGTATGTTGTTTTAGTGCAATGTTAGGTCAAACCATCTCCATCATCGGTACTGCCACTGCATGGAACGACTGGAATGGAGATATCGTATTGACACCTTCTGGCTCTGGCATCTATACTGGCACCCTTCCGCTCTACGCAGGCACTACCTTCGGTGCTCCCAATGCTGTGAAATTCAGAACTACGGGTAACTGGGCGACCAACTGGGGAGACAATGACAATGCATTTCCCATGGGCACAGGAGCTCAGGATGAAGGAAATATCGACATCCCTGTCTCTGGCTACTACGATGTCACCATCAATACGGCGACAGGAGCCTATACCTTCGCTCCGCACAATACTATCATCTATGTCAATGATGATGCCAGCACTGCCTTGGGTGACAATCATGGGCAGGATTGGGACAATGCGTATGTATCCCTACAAGATGCCTTGGCACTTGCCCACTGGTTCACTTCAGTAGAGGAAATCTGGGTAGCCGCAGGCACCTACAAGCCATCGGCCTACCCACATGGTTGCTCAGGATGTGGTACGACTCGTGACTACACCTTCCATCTCCGTGATGGACTCAAGATATATGGAGGCTTTGCAGGTACGGAGACCAGCATCACAGGCAGAAATATCGCAGCCAATCCTACCATCCTGAGTGGCGACTACAATGATGACGATGTAGTAACCGGTGGCGGGGCCACACTCTCCATCACAGGAAATGGGGAAAATGCCCACCATGTAGTCTTGGCTTCTGCCCATGAGACTACAGGCATCGGTGTGACGGTTGATGGCTTCAGTATCACAAGTGGAAATGCGAATTATCTCAGTTTTATGACTGTCAATGGAAATACTGCAGATAGATATGACGGCGGCGGGATTTCCACATCCTACGGCACCAATACCCTGACCAATAACACCTTGTACAACAACTCGGCTTATTGGGCTGGTGGGATTTTAACATATCACGGCACCAATACCCTGACCAATAACACCTTGTACAACAACTCGGTATATATTAGCGGCGGCGGGATTTGCACAAATGAAGGAACCAATACCCTGACCAATAATACCTTGTACAACAACTCAGCAGTTTATGGCGGCGGGATTTACACAGGCTCCGGCACCAACACCCTGACCAATAATACCTTGCACAACAACTCTGTGGATTATGGCGGCGGGATTTACACAGATGGCGGCATGAATACCCTAAAAAACAACCTCTTCTGGGCCAATCAAAAAGC